>JAHYZB010000044.1 GCA_019424645.1 Oxalobacter formigenes | reverse complement strand
TCCTTTGGAGCGAGTTGACAAACCCGCCATGACCATGATTTCGGAAGCATTTCCACGAATGACAGTCGGTTTTGCCGTAACAAGCAATTCCGTAATCGTCCTGTTCCTGTAGGAAGTCGCTCCTGCACCAACAGGGTCGAGAATAATCGGCTTGTTCAGTGAAGCCGCCTTTTTTGCAGCCAGCTTCATGGCTTCGACCCATTCCGGTTGCAGGGTACCGATATTCAATACCAGTGCACCGGCAATCGATACCATTTCCTCGACTTCTTCCTGTGCATGTGCCATGACGGGTGCTGCTCCCAGGGCAAGAAGAGCGTTGGCGTTGTAGCTCATGACGACCAGATTGGTAATCGAGTGCACGAGCGGGGCAGTTTCACGGACGGCAGTTATGTCGTTCCAGAGATCTTGAACGCTTAAGGTCATTTTGAATTCGTTTTCAGGTTCAGTTATTTAATTTTTGAAATTCGCCATAAATCTGTTCAAGAGCATCAAGAGCGCCCAGTGGCAGACTGACATCGTTTTTACTGCGAACCTGCGGTTCACCGGGATTGATCCGGATCATGGGGACATTGAAAGATTCGCACACTCTCCGGACGGTTGGAACATGAATGCCTGCACCCAGTTCAATGACTGCCATTTTTTTCGTCCGGTGATACCACTGGTTAAGCTTTGCAATTTGCCATTCGGTGCGGTCGCCAATCCAGCCCCAGTCGTTGAACATCAGGATATTGGGACGTGCAAGGGAACGGCATTCGGGGCAAACGGGCAATTCAGACGTCAGAAGGCAATTATCCGTATCGACTTCAACCTGCAATTTGTCCGCTTCCCAGATTGCACCTGTACATCTGTCTTCACACTGGAGATGATGAATCGAGCCGTGACACTCGGCGATGATAGCCGGATCGAAACCTGCTTTCTGGAATTGCCCGTCGACATTGCTAGTGAAAACGAAATAGCCCAGTGACCTGCTTTCGCCCAGTTTTTTGAGTATATCGAAACCGGCGTGAGGTTTTGTCTGCCGATACTGGTTTAAACGGTGTCCATAAAATCCCCATGCCTGTCTGGGATTCTTGACAAAAGCCATCGGGTTTGCCATTTCGGTAAACTCGATGCCGGCGCTTCCCAGTTTTGGATAAGCCTTCCAGAATCCATGATTGCCACGAAAATCAGCCAGTCCGGAATCGACACCCATGCCTGCACCGGTACCGATAAAAAGACTGTCGGCTTCATGAATGAGTTGTGCCGCTTTTTTGATGGCCTCGCTATTCATTGGAATTTCGTACAGTTTATAAAAGAATAATTTATTTTATCCCAAATAAAAAAGGGACCGGCTATTGCGGTCCCTTTTTGTTTATAAATTGCCTTTTAATTGCGGATCAGATAATCGAATGCGGAGAGGGCTGCCTTGGCACCATCGCCCATTGCAATGACAATCTGTTTGTATGGAGACGAGCTGACGTCACCTGCCGCAAATACGCCGGGAACGTTTGTCCTGTTATAGGCATCGACTTCGATCTCGTTTTTCTCATTGAGCCTGACTGGTGTTTCCTTCAGCCATCCGGTTGTCGGAACCTGTCCGATCTGAACGAAGATACCAGCCACGTCAAGAGTCCGTTTCGATACGGTTGCCATATCTTCATAGACCAGTCCGGTCACTTTCTGTCCATCCCCTTTGACTTCGGAGGTTGAAGCCTGTGTGACCAGGGTAACGTTCTTCAGCGTGAAGAGCTTGTTTTGCAGTACGGTGTCAGCAGTCAGTGTCGTATTGCGAACGAGAACGCTCACATGTTCGGCAATACCGGCCAGATCGATGGCGGCTTCGACAGCCGAGTTGCCACCACCAATGACGGCAATACGTTTGTTCTTGTAAAGCGGGCCGTCGCAGTGAGGACAGAACGCTACCCCGCGACCGATATACTGTTCTTCACCCGGAACGACCATTTTTCTCCAGTTCGCACCGGTCGCCAGAATGACTGTTTTGCTTTTGACGGAAGCACCGCTTGCCAGTTGTACTTCAATCAATTCACCGGGAACAAGATTGACTGCCAGTTGTGGCATCATCACATCAATGTCGTGATTGCGGATATTGTCTTCAAATACGGCGGCCAGATGTGTGCCTTCGATTTTTTTGATGGCGATAACGTTTTCGATATCGGTCGTATTCAGGATCTGTCCGCCGAAGTTTTCAGTGACAAGGCCGGTACGAATGCCTTTTCTGGCCGCATAAATGGCTGATGTCGCTGCGGCAGAACCACCGCCGATGACCAGAACGTCGAATGGTTCTTTTGCCGAAATTTTTTCGGCTTCGCGTTTTGAACTGCCGGTATCGACCTTGGCCAGAATTTCCTTGATGTTCATACGACCCTGACCGAATTCCGATCCATTCATGAAAATGCTCGGGACTGCCATGATATGTCGTTCGTTGACTTCATCCTGATAAATGGAGCCATCGATCATGACATGGGAAATATTCGGATTAATGACTGCCATCAGGTTCAATGCCTGAACGACTTCAGGACAGTTCTGGCAGCTCAGGGAAATGTACGTTTCGAATTCGTACTTTCCTTCCAGATTTCTGATTTGTTCGATAACGTCCGGTTCGATTTTCGGCGGGTATCCGCCAACTTGCAGGAGTGCCAGAACCAGTGACGTGAATTCATGTCCCATCGGGATACCGGCAAAGCGAACGTTCGCACTGCCATCCGGACGATTGATAGAGAAAGAAGGCAATCTCTTGTTGTCGTCGGTTTTTTCGATGAGAGTGATTTTGGTGGAAAGCTCTGCAATATCCTTCAGCAGCGCAGTCATTTCCTTTGATTTTGCAGTATCGTTAATCGAGACAACTATCTCAATCGGATTGACCAGTTTCGCGAGATAGTTTTTCAGTTGTTCTTTGACTTGATTGTCCAGCATGCTTTATCTGCTCCGGTTGAGAGTCTTGTTTTGATTTTTTATTATTATGGTTTGTCTCCGGACAGACAAAATTGCCTGAACCGGAGACAGGAGAGTAGTCGATTAGATCTTGCCGACCAGATCCAGGGATGGGGCTAAAGTTTCGCCGCCTGGTTGCCAGGAAGCAGGGCATACCTGACCTTTGTGAGTCGCAACGTATTGGGCTGCCTGAACCTTGCGGAGCAATTCAGTTGCCGAACGGCCGATACCCAGATCGTGGATTTCGCACAGCTTGATTACGCCTTCCGGATTGATAACGAAAGTACCGCGCAGGGCAACACCGTCATTGTCGATCAGGACATTGAAGTTACGGCTGATCTGGCCGCTTGGATCGCCGACCATCGGGAACTGGATTTTTTTGATGGTGTCAGAAGCGTCGTGCCAGCCCTTGTGAACGAAATGGGTGTCTGTCGAAACGGAATAGATTTCCACGCCCAGTTTCTTGAATTCTTCGTAATGATCAGCCAGATCGCCCAGTTCGGTCGGGCAAACGAAAGAAAAGTCGGCAGGATAGAAAAATACGACAGACCATTTGCCTTTCAGGTCTGCATCGGTAACCTTGACGAACTGTCCGTTGTGATAAGCCTGTGCCTTGAAAGGGATGATTTCGGTATTGATCAAAGATGACATGTGTTTCTCCTTAAATAAAAATAATGGCCCGACCGGTTTTGAAAATCTTCAGGATTTTCAACCTGCCGGATACTTTGGAATCCGTATGATGAACAACCGTTGTGTTCGTCGCGTTTTTCATATTAAAACACGACTTTTAAAATCCTGCAGAACGCGCCAAACTTTTTCAGGGCTGTTTTTGATGGTTTTCTGACAACGATTTTTTGTGAATTTAAACGCTTTTACTGGATGTGAAATTAAGATTCGGCAATAAAAACATTATTAAAAACGGATACTTGCGATGAATCAGATTGATGAGCGAAAAAGATTGAGAATTTTCCGGAAGAGTTGTTTTTAATTGAGAATGATAATGAAAATTATTCTCAATTATTTAAAAAATTTATTTAAGGCAATATTTTTTGCAGAAAAATCTGTTTTTTCGGGTGAATTTATATAAAAAGGCCAAACCGGTTCAACGATTTGGCCTTTGCCAGAAAGGAATTCAGCCGTTTCCGGTGAAAAGCGCTTTCGAATATTGAAAAGATCATTCTTCCAGTTTTTTACGGAGTTCTTCCAGCTGGTGATAATGCTTTTTGGTAGCATGTGGATAGGAAAGCTTCAGGTCCTTGATCGTTTTCAGAATAACGGAAGAGATGATGAGGCGGGCGTTGTTTTTGTCATCAGCCGGAATGATGTACCAGGGGCATTCCTCCGTTGATGTGCTGGACAGGCATTTTTCGAATGCATCCATGTATTTGTCCCAGTATTGTCTTTCCACGAAATCGCCCAGGCTGAGCTTCCAGTTTTTATCGGGTATATCGATGCGTTCCAGAAGTCGTTTGCGTTGTTCGTCTTTGGAGAGGTGCAGATAAAACTTGATGATTCTGGTACCGTTCCTGTGAAGATGCTTTTCCAGATTGCGGATGGACTCATAACGTTGTTCCCATAAATCCTCTCCCGGTTTCATATCGGGAAGTTTCTGTTTTGCCAGAATTTCAGGGTGTACGCGAACAACCAGTACGTCTTCATAGTAGGATCGGTTGAAGATTCCGATCTCTCCCCGTTCAGGCAACTGCTGGACACATCGCCATAAAAAATCGTGTTTGAGTTCGGCCTCGGTTGGAGCCTTGAAACTGTGGACGTGACATCCTTGAGGATTGACGCCAGACATGACGTGTTTGATCGCGCCGTCTTTGCCGGCAGCATCCATGGCCTGAAAAATAATAAGGAGTGAGTATTGTCCTGACGCATTCAACACACTTTGCTGGTCACGCAATTCAACCGTGTCTTCGTCCAGTATGTTGCGATAATCCTTTTTGGAACGATAGAACGGTTTGATAACGGTAGGAGTATCTTTCAGATCGATTTCCGCATCGTCCAGAACACGGAAAAGTTCAGTATCAATATTCATTTTGCCTCACAAGTTGATTTCGCCATTAAACACGATAATTGCCGGTCCGGACATGATGACATTATGTCCATCACCGTTCCAGGCAATTTTCAATTCTCCCCCGCGAGCCTTGACGGTCACAGGCGAGTCCAGCAGTTTTCTTCGGATTCCGGAAACGACGGCCGCACAGGCGCCTGTTCCACATGCCAGCGTTTCTGCTGCACCTCTTTCGTAAACCCGCAGTTTTATGGAGTGCCTGTCCCGAATTTCCATAAAACCGGCATTGACGCGTTCAGGGAAGCGCTCATGATTTTCAATCAGCGGCCCTTCATCTGCGACAGGTGCGTGATCGACATCGTCGACGACCTGAACCGCATGAGGATTACCCATGGAGACAACGGATATCGGAACGGTTTTTTTGATGCCTCCTGTATCCAGAATCAAATTCCAGATGGTGTCTGAACCGGTTTCATCGCTTGTCAGTCCCTTTGTCAAAAAAGGAATTCTGGCTGTTGCGAAAACAGGTTTTCCCATATCGACAGTGACACTGCCGTCCTCTTCCAGATGCAATTCAATAATGCCGACTTTGGTTTGCACCCTGATCGGGTTTTGCCGGGTCAAACCGGATTCGGTCACGAATTTTGCAAAAGCGCGTGCACCGTTTCCACACTGTTCCACTTCGCCGCCATCGGAATTGAAAATCCGGTATTTGAAATCGACTTCCGGATTATCCGGCTTCTCAACCAGCAGAATTTGATCGGCGCCAATGCCGTAGCGTCTGTCAGCCAGAAAACGATATTGTTCCCGGGTCAGATTGATAACTTGATCGATGGCATTCAAAACGATGAAATCGTTTCCCGCGCCATGCATTTTTGTGAATTTCAGTTTCATATGTTGAACGCAAATGAACCAGCGTGAAAATATAAGGGCAAAAGCCTAGTCGTTGTCCTCATAAATCATGGGACGACCTTCCGGGCGTGTTTTGAAACGACGGTGAGTCCACAGATATTCAGCAGGTGTTTCAATAATTCTCTGTTCAATGAATTCGTTGACCCGTCGGGTTGCCTCGATCATATCCTTGCCCGGAAAGTCATCGAAAGGAGGATAAATCGTGACTTTCCATCCCTTGTAATCGGGCAGGAATGTGGTGATCATGGGAATGACTTTCGCGTTGGTGACGGCAGCAAGTCTTGCCGGAGCGAGCAGGGTGGCGGCAGGTTCACCGAAGAAAGGGACGAACGCAGCATCCTTTGTGCCGAAATCCAGATCAGGCAGCATCATGAACGGGATGTTTTTATGAAGTGCGCGAACGATCGGCTTGATGCCTGCATCCCGGGAAAGAAGAATGATGTCGTCATTAAAACGCATTCTTCCGCGGCGCAACAGCTCATCAAACACGGGGTTTGACTGTTTCATGTAAATGGAACAACCCGGAGTATTCATGGTAATGACGACACCGGCCATTTCAAGGCAGACGAAATGGGGGCACAAAAAGATGACCGGACCGGATCTGACTTCATCCATAGGAAAAACGGGATCGACGACAATAAGCTTTTTGACTCTTTCCGGGGATGCCCACCAGAGAATGCTTCGTTCAAGAATGCTGCGACCATAATTCTGGAAATGTTCTTTGGCGATTTTATAGCGTTCTGTTTCGGACATATCGGGGAAACAGAGATTCAGGTTGGTCAGGGTGATTTTCCGGCGTCGGGGCAATGCATAAAACGAGATCGTTCCCATCAGTTTGCCCAAACGGCCCAATACAGGCAGTGGCAGCCAGTGGAGCAACCATAAAATGAATATGAACAGCCTCATGTTTTATCCTGTCTGATTGAGGCTTTTGTCGAAGTCAACATACGTGAAGTACTTGTTCAGGCCGAAATCAATTGCAAATAGGTCGAATTGCAGAAAAGAAGATGATATCAAATTTGCGGGAAGAGTTTTACATTTCAGGTTTTGAAGTGGTTAATATTGCCCTGATTTATCTTGAGTAAATCATAAAACTTTCATGTGAAAAGTGAAAAACGGGGAATTAATCCAGTTGGATTGTTGATTTTTCCGAAGAACATGAGCTTGTCAACGAACCAATTCGGCGTAGAATAATGATGCCGCTGAGTTAACAGACAACTTGCGAAGCGGTTTATAAATTTCGCTAAAGCGTCGCAGACTTCAAAATTGGCTGCGATCGCAATTTGGCCCTTTTTTGGAGTTTTTATGTCTCAAGATTATCTCTTTACTTCTGAATCGGTTTCTGAAGGACATCCCGATAAAGTTGCCGATCAGATTTCCGATGCCATTTTAGATGCCATTCTGGAACAGGATCCTTATGCACGTGTGGCAGCTGAAACCCTGTGTAATACCGGGCTGGTTGTTCTGGCCGGTGAAATCACCACAACGGCCAACATCGATTATATTTCCGTCGCACGCGATACCATCAAGCGTATCGGCTATGATAATAACGATTATGGTATCGACCATCGTGGTTGTGCCGTGCTGGTTGGATATGACAAACAGTCACCCGATATCGCCCAGGGCGTCGATGAAGGACGTGGTATCGATCTGGATCAGGGTGCTGGCGATCAGGGTCTGATGTTCGGTTATGCCTGCGATGAAACACCGGAACTGATGCCTGCAGCGATTTACTATGCGCACAGACTGGTCGAACGTCAGTCCCAGTTGCGCAAGGATGGCCGTATTGAATGGTTGCGCCCGGATGCCAAATCACAGGTTACTCTGCGCTATGTCGACGGGAAGCCGGTTGCAGCCGAAACGATCGTCTTGTCGACCCAGCATGCGCCAGAGGTTGAACACAAGCAGATTGAAGAAGCGGTTATCGAGGAAATTATCAAACCGGTCATGCCTGCCGAATGGCTGAAAGATACGAAATATCTGGTCAATCCGACCGGCCGTTTCGTTATCGGTGGCCCACAGGGCGATTGTGGTCTGACTGGCCGTAAAATCATTGTCGATACTTATGGTGGTTCCTGTCCACATGGTGGTGGCGCTTTCTCCGGAAAAGATCCGAGTAAGGTCGATCGTTCTGCCGCCTATGCCGCCCGTTACGTCGCCAAGAATATCGTTGCAGCCGGACTGGCCAAAAAATGCCAGATTCAGGTCAGTTACGCCATCGGCGTTGCCAAACCGATCAATATCACAATCAATACCGAAGGTACCGGTGTTATCGCTGATAACAAGATCGCCGCTCTGGTTAATGATCATTTCGATTTGCGTCCAAAGGGTATTGTACAAATGCTTGACCTGCTGCATCCACGCTATGTCAAGACGGCTGCATACGGACACTTCGGTCGCGATGAGCCGGAATTCACCTGGGAAAAAACGGATAAAGCTTCTGATTTGCGTAAAGCAGCCGGACTCTAATCGTTTTGAAACAACAAAAAAGCCAGCTTGTCGCTGGCTTTTTTGCTATGTGACAATACAGATGGCTTTTCAGCTCGCTGACAGCGTATTGATCAGATCCAGTATCTGCGAAGGTTTCTCCGCGAGGAAGTCAGCGTTCCAGGTATGGGGATCGGTACAATATCCCCATTGCGCAGCAATGGTGGCTGTTCCTGCTGATTTACCCGCTGTGATATCCCGCAAATCGTCGCCGACAAACCAGCAATCTTCGGGCGCGACATCAAGTGCTTCTGCGGCCGCAAAAAGCGGGTCAGGATACGGTTTTGCGCGAGCTGCCGTATCGCCTGAGATGACGCAGTCGGCATCTTCGAGTCCGATTTTTTTGACGAGAGGATGAGTCAGGCTGCTGACCTTATTGGTGACAATACCCCAGCCAATTCCGGTTTCTCTCAACTGTTTCAACAATTCCGGAATGCCTGCAAACAGGGTTGTCTTGATGGCAATATTGTTTGCATAAGATGACAGAAAACGTTCGCGCAATGTGGCGTATAAAGCATCCTGCTGTGTTAACTGAAAGGCTGCCTTGATCAGTCCGGGCGCTCCTGCCGAGGCTACTGGCCGAAGTTGTTCGTAAGGAACGGCATCCAGTCCTCTTTCAACACGTACGGCATTAATAGCGGCTGCAAGATCGGGAGCTGAGTCGACAAGGGTTCCATCCAGGTCGAACAGAACAATTTTGGGTTTTTTCAAAAGCGGGCAAGGTGGCGTCATAGAAAGAATCAGACCTGTTTCGTACAGGCGAGCATATAGTTGATTTGGGTATTTTTACTGAGACTGAATTTTTTTGCCTGCAAATCGCATGTCATTCCTGTTATTGCAGTTAGTGTCAACCCGGCGGAACGAACAAAACGTGAAAGCTCAGCCGGTGTCAAAAAGCGCTGGAAGTCATGAGTCCCTTTCGGTAATAAACGCAGAATATATTCAGCGCCGATTATCGCATGGCAAAACGATTTGACGTTCCGGTTAAGAGTCGAAAAGAAAATCATCCCACCCGGTTTTACCAACCGGGAACACGCTGTGACAATCGAAGAGGGATCGGGAACGTGTTCCAGCAGTTCCATGCAGGTAACGACATCGTATTTCGCGGGTTCATTATTGGCAAGTTCTTCTGCTGAACTGATGAGATAGCGTATCGGCAGGTTCGATTCAATGCTGTGTGAACGCGCTGTCTCAATCGCATTGGCAGCCAGATCGATTCCGGTAACGACGGCTTTCTCTTTTGCCAGTGACTCGGACAGGATTCCACCGCCGCAGCCAATGTCGAGCACATCCCTGTTTTCGAGGGATACATGCGTCTTTATCCAGTCAAGCCGGACCGGGTTCATATCGTGCAATGGCCGGAAGTTTCCCTTTGGATCCCACCAGCTATCCGCTACGGCATTGAATTTGTTCAGTTCTGAAGTATCGTGATTCATGACGATGTCGATGGTAGCGACAAAGTATCATTATATCGTCAGAAAACAAAAAACCCCGCAGAGGCGGGGTTTTTGTGTTGGGCGAAAAACCGATTAGGATCTTGCGCCGCGGTTTGCAACAACTTCGACTTCAACGCGACGGTTTTTAGCACGTCCTTCGCGGGTCTTGTTGCTGGCGATTGGCTGTTTCTTGCCTTTGCCTTCGGTAAAGATCTTGTCGGCAGGTACACCTTTGGATACCAGATATGCCTTGACTGCTTTGGCACGACGTTCAGACAGTTTCTGGTTGTATGCATCAGTACCAATCCAGTCGGTGTGACCAACGGCAACGATAACTTCGGTATCCATACCGGAGAGGGCTTTGATCAGTTCGTCCAGTTTTGCCTTACCTTCTGGTTTGACAATGGATTTGTCGAAATCGAAGAATGCATCAGCAGCGTAAGTTACTTTTTCAGCTGTTGGAACAGGTGCTACTGCAACTGGAGCAGCTGCAACTGGCTGGGTCAAAGGACCATCGCAACCTGGAACAGCGTCAGCTGGGGTCCAGTAGCCGGTATGCCAGCACAGACCAGTACCGCTGCGAACGATGGTGTCGCGTTGGGTCTGCAGGTAACCGCTATATGGTTTTTTAGCCATATATTCGGTCATCGTCTGTGCCGAAGCAGAGGCTGCAACAACTGCGGATGCAGCGAAAATAACTTTAAGCAATTTATTCATATTTATCCTCTTAGTTGAGATATCCGCAGCAGGCTGCGCATGCATTTCTTTCTAACGTCGAAATTACAATAACATGAGAATCACATTATAGATTCGATTTTTTTCTAATAATGCGTTTACAGCTATTCTGACACATTGAAGATTGCTAGATAACCCAAGAAGTTCAAACAATTTTCTATTTTGTTTATTAAATCAGCTTTTATTATCAATTTGTAGCTTTTTCGCAACCGATTGGTCAGATTCTCAGCAGGTAAAAAACATTAATGACCACTGCGTTTACTTATATATATCGCTGAGATGGAAAAATCAAGTAAAACCTTGTTTATAAGTAACAAAAATCAAATGAAAATAATTACTTGTGATTGATTATGCCATTTCAAAAAGAATGCAATATGACCGTGGTAAAATCATATTCTACTATTCTGTAAATTAAACGGAATTTTTGTATTTAAACCAAATTCTTTCTGTCCGACAGAAGTAATCTCATGGATCAATTTGCAAAAGAAACCATTTCTATTTCCCTGGAAGATGAAATGCGTAAAAGTTACCTCGATTACGCGATGAGCGTTATCGTGGGCAGAGCGCTTCCCGACGTCCGGGACGGTCTGAAGCCGGTGCATCGCCGGGTGTTGTTCGGTATGCACGAGATGAACAATTCCTGGAACCGGCCTTATGTGAAGTGTGCGCGTGTCGTCGGTGAGGTCATGGGTAAATATCACCCTCACGGCGACCAGTCCATTTACGATACGCTGGTTCGTATGGCCCAGGACTTTTCACTGCGTTATACGCTGGTGGACGGACAGGGTAATTTCGGTTCGATTGATGGCGACGCTGCGGCCGCCATGCGTTATACGGAATGTCGTCTTGACCGGATTTCCGAGGAAATGCTGGCTGATATCGACAAGGAAACGATCGATTTCGTTCCCAACTACGATGGCAAGGAAAAAGAACCTTCCGTTTTGCCGACAAGAATTCCCAATCTGCTGATCAATGGCTCATCCGGTATTGCTGTCGGTATGGCAACCAATATCCCTCCTCACAATCTGGTTGAAGTGATCAATGGCGCCTTGCAGCTGCTTCATCAGCCTGACTGTACTATCGATGAACTGATCGACATTATTCCGGCACCGGATTTTCCGACAGGCGGCATCATTTATGGTGTCTCGGGAGTTCGTGAAGGATACCGGACGGGGCGTGGTCGTGTTGTCATGCGTGCCAAGACGCACTTTGAAGAGTATGGGCGTGATGGCCGTCAGGCAATTATCGTTGATGAACTGCCTTATCAGGTCAACAAGAAAAATTTGCTGGAACGCATCGCCGAGAGTGTTCGTGAAAAGAAACTCGACGGCATTTCCGATATTCGTGACGAGTCCGACAAATCGGGCATGCGCGTCGTTATCGAGCTGAAACGCAATGAAGTGCCTGAAGTTGTTCTGAACAATCTGTACAAACAGACCCAGTTGCAGGACACCTTTGGCATGAATATGGTTGCTCTGGTTGATGGTCAGCCGAAGTTGCTGAACCTGAAACAAATGCTGGAATGCTTTCTGGCCCATCGCCGTGAAGTCGTTACCCGCCGCACAATTTTTGAATTGAGAAAAGCCAGGGAACGTGGCCATGTCCTGGAAGGCCTGGCAGTTGCACTGGCAAATATTGATGATTTCATCGCTATTATCCGCGCGGCTCCAACGCCTCCGATTGCAAGACAGGAATTGATGTCCCGTTCGTGGAATTCGTCTCTGGTCAAATCCATGCTGGAACGTACTGGTGCGGATCATGCCAACAGTATTGATGATTTCCGTCCTGAAGGTTTGCCAAAGATGTTTGGCGTCCAGACAGATGGACTTTACAGATTGTCGGAAGAACAGGCGACAGAAATTCTCCAGATGCGCCTGCAGCGGTTGACCGGTCTGGAACAGGACAAGATCCTGAACGAATACGGCGACGTTATGGCGCAGATTGCCGAGTTGCTCGATATCCTGTCGAAACCCGAGCGCGTTCTGGCGATTATCGACGATGAATTGAAGCAGGTTATCGGTGAATACGGTGAAAAGACAAAAGACGTTCGCCGTTCGGATATCGAATTGAATGCCAGTGATCTGGAAACTGAAGATCTGATTACGCCTCAGGATATGGTTGTAACCCTTTCCCATACCGGTTATTTCAAATCCCAGCCTCTATCCGAATATCGTGCACAGAAACGGGGTGGACGGGGCCGGATGGCAACGGCTACCAAGGAAGACGATTGGGTGGATCAGCTGTTCATTGCCAATACGCATGACTATATCCTCTGTTTCTCGGACCGCGGCAGAATGTACTGGCTGAAGGTTTGGGAAGTGCCGCAGGGTTCACGTAATTCACGTGGCAAGCCGATCGTCAATATGTTCCCTCTGCAGGGGGATGAAAAAATCACGGTCATTCTGCCGTTGTCGGGTGAAAACCGGAATTTCCCGGACAATCACTACATTTTCATGGCGACCAGTCAGGGAACGGTCAAGAAGACGTCACTGACCGATTTCAGTAACCCGCGTAAAGCCGGTATTATCGCTGTCGGGCTGGATGAGGGGGATTACCTGATCGGCGCCGCTTTGACGGACGGCAAACACGATGTCATGCTTTTCTCGGATGCAGGCAAGGCGGTTCGCTTCGATGAAAACGACGTCCGTCCAATGGGCAGAACCGCTCGCGGTGTCCGTGGCATGAATCTGGAAGACGACCAGAAAGTGATTGCCATGCTGGTGGCCGGTGATGAGAGCCAGTCCGTTCTGACGGCGACTGAAAACGGATTCGGCAAGCGGACTCCTATAGCCGAATATACCCGTCACGGTCGGGGTACAAAAGGCATGATCGCTATCCAGACGTCGGAACGTAACGGCAAGGTTGTTGCCGCGACACTGGTCAATGAAAATGATGAAATCATGCTCATTACGACAGGTGGCGTTCTCATCCGTACCCGTGTTTCGGAAATTCGTGAAATGGGACGTGCTACGCAAGGCGTAACACTGATCGCGGTGGAAGAAGGGACGGCATTGAGCGGTTTGCAGCGTATTCTGGAATCCGATATCGAGGATGAAATTCCGGAAGTGTCCGAAGAAGAAGGCGATCAGCAAGAGAAAGAGTGATGCGTTCCTATAACTTTTCAGCAGGGCCTGCCATGTTGCCTGAAGAGGTACTGAAACAGGCTTCTGCTGAAATGCTGGACTGGAACGATACCGGACTGTCGGTGATGGAAATGAGTCACCGCAGTCCGCCATTCAAATCGATCCTGAAGCAGACACGGGACGATCTCAGGGAACTGCTCAAGGTTCCCGAAACTCACCATATCCTTTTCATGCAGGGCGGTGCCACGGCCATGAATGCCATCATTCCCCTGAATCTGCTTGGTCGTGAAGGTATTGAATCCACAATCGATTTTGTTCATACCGGTATCTGGTCGGGAAAATCTCTTGATGAAGCGGAAAAATATGGCAACGTCAACATTGCCGCTTCGTCTTCCAAAGCCTGTTTCCGGAATGTACCCGCTAGGGAAGACTGGCGTTTGACAACCAATGCCGCTTACGTGCATATCTGTTCAAATGAGACGATCAATGGCAACCAGTTTCATTTCACTCCCGATACCGGAGCTGTGCCGCTGGTCTCTGATATGTCGTCGGAAATACTCTCCCGACAGGTCGATTTTTCAAAATATGGCGTGGTTTTTGCCTGTGCCCAGAAAAATATGGGGCAGGCGGGTTTGACGGTTGTGATCGTTCGTGACGATCTGATCGGACATGCTCTTTCTTGCTGTCCTTCTGTATTCAACTGGAAAAACGTCGCGGACAATCATTCCATGTTCAATACACCTCCGACTTATGCCATCTATATTTGTGGTCTTGTTTTGAAATGGCTTAAAAAACAGGGTGGCGTCGATCGTATGGAGCAGGCGAGTATTGAAAAGTCCTCGCTGCTGTATGACTTTATCGACAGGAGCGACTTTTACCGTAATGATGTAGCGGCCGACAGTCGCTCCAGAATGAATGTTCCGTTTTTTCTTGCTGACGAGTCATTGAACGAAGTGTTCATCAGTGAAGCGGCGAAAAATGGAATATTGCAGATCAAGGGGCATCGTGCTGTTGGGGGAATGCGGGCGTCCCTTTACAATGCCATGCCTGTCGAAGGTGTTCGTGCGCTGATTGCTTTTATGCAGGCTTTTCAGCAGAATCATTGAATCGATAAAAATCTCTGAACGTTTGAAACTGGGATGTTGGGGTATTTCTGTCTTACAATAAGCCTTTCCCGATATTTCGATATCGCTGTTTTTGTCCGATTGTTCTGTTATTTCATTTTCTTATTGTTTGTGATTCATGGAAAAATTGCTGAAACCTTTGCGGGATCAAATTGACGCTATTGATGCCCAGTTACTGGATTTGTTAAATCGTAGGGCGCGTGTGGCACAGGAAGTCGGTCACGTCAAGAACACGGTCGATGCCCCTGTCTTCCGCCCTGAAAGGGAAGCACAGGTTTTAAGAGGGATTGCCGAGAGAAATCCCGGTCCTCTGGGCAATAATGAATTGCAAACCATTTTCCGCGAAATCATGTCGGCATGCCGTTCGCTGGAAAAGAAAGTGATCGTCGCTTATCTCGGACCGGAAGGCACTTTTTCCGAACAGGCGGTTTACCAGCATTTCGGCAAGTCGATCAATGCCATTCCTTGCGCCTCGATTGATGAAGTTTTTCGGGCGGCGGAAGCCGGAACGGCTGATTTCGGTGTTGTACCGATTGAAAATTCCACGGAAGGTGCGATCAGCCGGACATTGGATCTCCTGATGCAGACACCATTAACGATCAGCAGTGAGGTTTCCATTCCCATTCATCATAGTTTGATGACGCTGTCAGGAAACATGGATGGCGTAAACTCCATTTGTGCGCATTCGCAGGCGCTTGCCCAGTGTCAGGGATGGCTGAACCAGAATTATCCCAATATTATGAGACAGGCGGTTGCTTCCAATGCAGAAGCGG
>JAHYZB010000043.1:40800-44647 GCA_019424645.1 Oxalobacter formigenes | reverse complement strand
CAATGGCCATGACGGCCTGACCGCCGTTGAGGTGGCGATGGAGTTGCATGGTGGCGATGTTGATCTGGTGGTTCGCCAGTTCGGAGGTAACGCGTGCGACGTGACCGGGCCTGTCATGCTGTGCATGGACGATCAATGTGTTTTCATCGCCTGAAAAATGCGATGTGATGCCGTCTATGCGGGACACGATGATACGGCCACCACCGAGGGATGACGCGACGAGTTCGAGTTTTCTGTCGTGTTCGCCTTGCAGTTTGATCATGGTCGAGTTCGGATGGGCGTTGGGAATGTGTGTCGTATCGATAGAGAAGCTCAGTCCATCTGCATGGGCGGTTTCGAAACTTTCCGGTATGCGCTCGTCATCCGGGCGGATTCCCATGATTCCCGCGACAATGGCACGATCCGTCCCGTGACCGGAACCGGTCATGGCGAAAGAACCGTGCAGCAGAATTTCGGCTTTGACAGGTTTTTCACCGAGCAGTTTGCGGGCAATCAGGCCGATTTTGACGGCGCCTGCAGTATGCGAGCTTGATGGGCCGATCATGACCGGGCCGACAATGTCGAATAATTTCATATTGAACCGCTTTCATAAGGGTCTGGAATTGAGTATTTTCTTCCGCGTTTTTTCTTTCGAAAGCATACAACGCTTTTCCATCGTTTGCAGGGGATATTTTCCACTATTTATTCATAGCCTGTCATGGCCTTCACATGGTGGCTTCTTCGGTTTTTGTTGATGCAAGAGACGGATTCATCAGATTGTCTCTTATGTCGGGAACGATGCGATTTGTTCCTTTGTTTCTTGTCAACTTATGGATGAGTCAGGGATGCAAGTATTCATATGATTGAATGTTCCTAGTCCTGTTTTTTCGGTATGGACTGGACGATTTGGGGGAATTCGTATGGATATGGGCGATCACGATGGCAGACGGCACGATATGACGGATATGGAAAAGCATCCTGAAAAGTCTGCAAGCACGGCGAAAGATTCAGATAAAAAAATGGATGGGATGGACCATTCCATGTCAATGAAGGGGATGGACGATCATATGGACATGGCCCAAATGGATCATATGGATCACATGAATCATATGGGAAATCTGAAGCAGAAGTTCTGGGTTTGCCTGATTGTGGCCATTCCGATTTTCCTGCTTTCGCCCATGATGGGGATCGAGCTGCCTTTCCAGATATCGTTCGAAGGCTCGGACTGGGTTGTTCTTGCGTTGGCGACTTTTCTGTTTTTCTATGGCGGGAAGCCTTTTTTCTATGGGGCTGTCAGTGAATTGAGGAACCGGCGTCCGGCCATGATGACGTTGATTTTCATGGGTATTTCAGTCGCTTATTTTTACAGCCTTTATGCTTTTGTTGCAAACCAGTATGTCCATTCGACCGTTGAACGAATGGATTTTTTCTGGGAACTGGCGAGCCTGATCGTGATTATGCTTTTGGGGCACTGGATCGAAATGAGGGCGGTCGGTGACGCGGGGGATGCCCTGAAGAAAATGGCGCAGCTGTTGCCATCGATGGCTCATCTGGTGACGGAAAGCGGCAAAACGGTCGATGTGGCGATCAGTACGGTCAAGATCGGTGACAGGCTGATGGTCAAGGCGGGAGAAAAGATTCCTGCCGACGGGAAAATCGTCTCCGGCGATTCGACTGTGAATGAATCGATGGTGACGGGCGAAGCGAAAACGGTTGCCAAAAAGACGGGTGACAAGGTGATCGGGGGTTCCATCAATGGAGACGGGACAATTACCGTTCTGGTGACCGGTACGGGAGAATCCGGTTATCTCGCCCAGGTCATGAAGCTGGTCGGCGATGCACAAAAGGAAAAATCGAAAGCGGAAAATCTTTCGGACAAGGTCGCAAGGGCACTTTTTTATGTTGCGCTGGGCGTCGGTTTGCTTGCTTTTGCAGTGTGGTTTGGTTTGAAAGGCTGGTGACGGTGTTGATCATTGCCTGCCCTCATGCCCTGGGTCTGGCTATTCCATTAGTGGTAGCACGTTCGACTTCTCTGGGAGCAAGTCATGGCCTTTTGATCCGGAATCGTCATGCGGTTGAGGAAGCCAGGTCGATTCGTGTTGCGACGATGGATAAGACCGGTACGTTGACTGAAGGGAATTTTGCTGTTTCAACGGTGATTCCGTTGGCGGACGGTTGGGATGAAAACAGGGTACTGGGTGCTATGGCGGCGCTGGAAAGTGCTTCAAGCCATCCTCTTGCCGTCGGTATTCTGTCAGAGGCAAGGAAGAGGACGCTGGATTTTCCAAAAGCGGAGAACGTCAGTGTGATCGAAGGGACAGGTTTGTCGGGAACGGTGGAAGGACAACCGATGAAGATTGTTTCGGCAGCTTATCTTGACGACCGGCATCTCGCTTATAGCGAGATGCAGTTTGCCGAACTGTCTGCCCAGGGAAATTCTCTGAGTTACCTGCTGGACGGTGACAGTATTGTTGGTCTGGTCGCGCAAGGCGACCAGATCAAACCCGATGCGAAAAAGACGGTAGATGCACTAAAGGGGATGGGTATAGAACCGGTGATGCTGACCGGAGACAATGAGGGATTTGCCAAAGCGGTTGCCGGCGAACTTGGTATTACCGAGTTTTATGCGAAGCTGTTGCCGGCAGACAAGGAACAGATCATTTCCGGTTTCCAGAAGCAGGGTAAAGCCGTGATGATGGTTGGCGATGGGGTGAATGATGCACCGGCGCTGGCAAAAGCCGATATTGGTATCGCTATCGGGGCGGGAACGGATGTGGCGATCGATTCGGCGGAAGTGGTTCTGGTGAAAAGCGATCCTTACGATATCGTGCATTTCCTGAATCTGGCGAAGAAAACGACGAAGAAGATGGTCCAGAATTTATGGTGGGGGGCGGGATATAACATTATCGCGATTCCTCTGGCGGCCGGGATTCTGGCTCCTGTCGGGATTATCCTGTCTCCGGCTGTCGGGGCGATTCTGATGTCGATCAGTACGGTTGTGGTTGCTGTCAATGCGATGATGCTTAAAGTGGAATGATTTTCGCAGAACAGTCGACTGTTTCCGGATTCGCCTGTTTATAATGAAAAACATGATGACTAGCCGGAGCGGAAATGACAAGGCACAAAACAAACGCTTTTGCCTTAAAAGGTAATGTGCTTTATACGCCTTCACAGGGGAAGCTGGTTTCACTGCCGGAGCATTATCTTGTCTGTGAAGACAGGAAGGTGACAGGTATTTTTCCCGTTTTGCCGGAACGGTTTGAAGGGATGGGCGTAGAGGATTGCGGTGGCGCGCTCATCATTCCCGGGTTTGTCGATCTTCATATGCATGCTCCACAATATGCGGTACGCGGCCTTGGCATGGATAAGCAATTGCTCGAATGGCTTGAATCCTTTACTTTTCCCGAAGAAGCCCGGTATGCCGATCTGCTTTATGCGGAAAAGGCGTACCGGATTTTTGCCGAAGACCTGAAAAAGTCATCGATCACCCGCGCGTGCATTTTCGGCACCATTCACGCCGATGCGACTTTGCTGTTGATGCAGTTGCTGGAAGAGACGGGGATTGTCGCTGCAGTCGGCAAGGTCAATATGGATATGAACTGTCCGGATTATTATGGCGAATCAACTACCCAATCGATTGGTGAAACGGTGCGCTGGATCGAGGCTTCACGGGAGCGTTTCAGGTCGGTTTTCCCGATTCTGACTCCCCGTTTTGCACCGGTTTGCAGTCCGGAACTGATGGCTAAGCTGGGAGACCTTCAGCAGAAATACGCGTTGCCCTTGCAATCGCATTTGTCTGAAAACAGGGCGGAAGGGCAATGGGTGCAATCGCTTTTTCCGGATAGCCGCTTTTACGGTGAGGTGTATG
>JAHYZB010000043.1:15467-40790 GCA_019424645.1 Oxalobacter formigenes | reverse complement strand
GTCATGGGCCGACCATCATGGCTCATTGCGTTTATTCAAGTCCGGATGAGGTGGCTTTGATGAAGGAGCGGGGCGTTTTTATCGCTCATTGTCCCCAATCCAATGTCAATCTGGCTTCCGGTATCGCGCCGGCCAGATCGTATCTGGACGGTCACCAGAAAATGGGGGTTGGCAGTGATATCTCGGGCGGCTTCTCCCTTTCCGGGTTCAGGGCGATCAGTGATGCGATTCAGATGTCGAAGCTGTTCTGGTGTGTAAAGGATGCGGATAAAAAACCGCTTTCCATGACGGAAGCTTTTTATCTGGCGACAAAGGGTGGCGGCAGGTTTTTCGGGGATGTCGGCAGCTTTGAACAAGGGTATGAGTTCGATGCGCTGGTGCTGGATGATGCATTTCTGTCGTCGCCGGAAAAACTGGATGAAGTCAGCCGTCTTGAAAGGCTTGTTTATCTGGCGGACCAGCGCTGTGTGCGTCAAAAATACGTATCCGGTGTGAAGGTTTGGGATGGCATGAAAGGCAGTTGATGGAAAATTTGAATTCCTTCCTGTTTTTTTGCACAATTAAAAATACTTTCCAAATTGACGGGTGGGCATGATGAGGGTGTTTACTGGCAAAGTCCGTGAGACGGATCTGGGTTTTTCCACTGCGATTTTCAAGAATGAAATATTCGGTGAATTGTTGCTTGGCGAAAAGGGACTTGATGGTGACGAGCAGGGATCTCCGGGGATTCATGGTGGCAGTGAACGTGCCCTGTTGCAGTATCCGTCCGTTCATTATGCCTGGTGGCAATCACGGTTCCCTAAAAAGAGGGAGTTATTCAAGCCTGCCCTGTTTGGCGAGAATCTTTCCGATTTGAGATGGCATGAAAAGAATGTTCATATCGGTGATATTTTCAAGTGGGGCGATGCTGTCATTCAGGTCAGCCAGCCCCGTTCACCCTGTTACAAGCTCAGCGCCCGTACCCAATGTGACGGACTGGCGTTGATGATGCAGGAAAGTGCCCGTTGCGGCTGGCTTTACCGGGTTTTGAAGACCGGGAGGGTCGGCGCGGGTTTGCCCTTTGTCTTTTCCGAACGGGTCAGCCGCGTGAGTGTTCACCAGATGATGGTGGCGATGTTCGGCAGTGAAGGTGTCCTGCCTTCTGCCAATCCGGAAGACTGGCGGATTTTGTCGGAAACGGAAGGTTTGTCTGAACGTTGGAAAAAGACGCTTCATCGCCGGATGGAAACGGGAAAGATCGAATCCTGGCAGGCGCGTCTTGACGGCCCGGTTGCCTGATATTTTCCGGAAATCAAGGATCAATCGGATAGGGTTTTTTTTCGGTTGAAGTACCCCTTTCGAAGGGGGTTTTTCATGTCGTTTTTACCTGATATCGTGATGTCGAAAAATCACGGTATGACTCAGGTAGCTCAGGGGTCGTTTTCCAGTATGATGTCGCTTTTGCGACTGAGGCAGTGAATGACGACAGGTTTTGTTTCCATGCTTTCCTGCCGGTACTGGTCGAGAATGGCCTCCAGTGATACAGTGTCGAGTTCTTTCTGGATCTGGCTGGATATGGTTTTCCAGACCGATTGGGTTTCACAGGTGTTCTGCCGTGGGCAATTGTTGGATTTTTCGCCGAAACAGACGACGAAACGGACACCTTCATCGAACAGGGCAATCATTTTGCCAAGGCTGATGTCCGACAGCGATTTGTTGAGCCGGATGCCGCCGTGAGCACCGATAATGCTGGCAGTGATGTCGTTTTGTCTGAGGGTGGCAAGGATGTTTTCGACGGTCTTGAGACCGATATTGGTCAGTTCGGAAAGGAACGCGATGGAGACGGGACCTTTGGCAAGATGAAGTTCGAAGAGGATTCGAATCGCGTAACGGGTATTGGTCGATAGCTTCATGACGCGACTGGGAGTCGAAAGTAGACAGTACGGGGTATGTTATCAGATGCGTTTCACTTTAAAAATGGGCGCATGTGTTTTGAGAGCGGGAAAATGAAAGAATATTTTCGGAAAATGAGAGGCGATGGCCCGAGGAAACTCACAAGAAAACCACTGTCGGAGATTTTCTTTGCATGGGTTGGCGGTTTTGCAGGGATTTATGCCGTATGGTGGCTGAACAATTTCATCGGCATCCAGAATGACGCCAATATGTTTCTGATCGGGTCGTTCGGTGCGTCCGCTGTGCTGATTTACGGTGTGCCGATGGGCGAGTTGTCACAGCCGAGAAATCTGGTCGGCGGCCATGTCATTTCCGCTCTGGTGGGCGTGATTGCATATAATCTTTTTTCGTTCAACATCCCTTTGGCGGCCGCCATGGCTGTCTCATGCGCCATTGCCGGTATGTTGGCGACGAATACGACGCATCCACCCGGAGGGGCAACAGCCCTGATTGCCGTTATCGGCGGCGATTCGGTCCACAAACTCGGGCTGATGTATGCCTTTTCTCCCGTTCTGATCGGGGCGCTGATCATGCTGTTGATTGCGGTGATCGTGAACAATTTCTCGAGAAACAAGGACCGGCATTATCCGAAATACTGGATTTGAAAAGTATCGGGGATAGAGGATTGTTCTGAATGTATGCGGGCATATTGTCGGGTGACGATGTGCCCGTTTTCATTTTGTAGCGTGTTTTTCAGACTTCCATCTGTTTGCCGATGATTATGGTCCAGTTCTGACGGAAGAATATGTTATTGTCTTTCAGGTAAGGTGAGAATCCTGTTTTTGCTTCCCCCTTTATGTCCGATTCCATGTAGCTGATGATTTTCGCTCTGGTTACAGGAGGTGTTTTTGTCAGGTCCATCCAGTTTTCCAGCGCGACTGGAATCTCTGTTTTTTCGCATTTCATAATGGAGAGCGAATGATCGGCAAACAGTTTCAGGAGCTCTGCCTGATTCAGGTTTTTGGTATGGGAAGGGTCGCGCATGGATTCAATTTTGTCTCTTGTTGTGCGCAGCTGTTCTTCAGGTGCTTCCATATCGATCAATACCAGTTTTCCACCAGTTTTCAGGACACGGGCCATTTCCTTAAAAGGAGGTTCGATGTCGGGAAAATGGTGAAAGGCCAGCCTTGAAATAACGATATCGAAACTGTTTTCGAGAAACGGTAATTCTTCAGCCTGTCCTTTTACAAAAACCATATTGTTCAGACGGCTCTTTTCCGCTTCTTTTTTCCCGATATCGAGCATGGCGGAAGTTGTATCCAGACAGGTGACTGTCTGTACAAAGGGTGCAAGAGAGCGTCCACAGGCACATGTTCCCGCCGCCACTTCCAATACTGAACCGGTGGGTGCAGGCTCGATAGCGGACACGCAATAGTCGAGATATTCCCTGTTTGAGAAATACATGCCCGACTTTTCAAATTCCTCTGCCTGCATTCCGAAGGAGAGATGAATCGCGCCGATGTTTGAAGGCTTCATTTTAAATTGCCGTTCCTTTTTTGGGAATGAAGAGAGGGACCATGTCGACTTTTTCAAGAGAAAGAAGGGCTATCTTTTTATTGATCCCGCCGGCATATCCGGTCAGGCTTCCCGAAGTGCCGACCACTCTGTGGCAGGGGACGATGATGGAAACAGGATTGTGGCCGACGGCACCGCCTACGGCTTGTGCAGACATGGTTTTTTGCCCTGTTTTTTCAACAATCATCCGGGCAATGTCCCGGTAAGTGACGACCTTGCCATATGGAATCTTCATCAGGATTTCCCATACCATCTGACGGAACGGGGAACCGTCCATATGCAAGGCAGGCATGAAGTCGGGTATTTCGCCACGAAAATAGGCGTCGAGCCAGTTTGCCGTCTGTTCGAATATGGGCAGTTCTTTTTCACTGTTTTCTGCTGCCAGCGTGTCGGCGAAATATTTTTGTCCGTTAAACCATAAACCGGTCAGGTTTTCGCCATTGCTGGCCATCGTGATGTCGCCTAACGGGGAGGCGTATTGACAGGTATAGTGCATTTTTTCATCCCTCAAAATAGTCCGATCAGTCGGAAGCCTTTGGGCTTTTTACGTATTTCATTTTCCTGGCATCGGCATTGCATAAGCCGTTAATTTCTAATCCTGATGGGTTATGTTGAAATTATGATTTTATCGTGGAAAGAAATGAAATAATATTAATAAAATTCTGAATATTATTAATATATCGTCAGATTAAAGAGGAGTCAGTTAGTGCCAAACAGGAAGACGGCTTTTGTCAATTCGGTCAATATGAATGCCGATACTGATTTTCCGTATCTGGTGCTGGATGTCGTCAACGACCGCAGTTATCCGAGAAATCCGGGTTTTCTGGTCATGCACTGGCATGAGGATTTGCAGTTTGTTTATGTGCTCGACGGTGTAATAGAAGTCCGGACACTGGATGACGAGCTGAAACTGTCGGCAGGTGAGGGACTGTTCATTAACAAAAATGTCGTTCATTCCATTAACAACTCGGGTGACTGTCACTACAAGAGTTTTATTTTTCCTGACTATTTTCTGCGATTTTATTTTGGGAGTCCTGCTGAAAAACTGGTGGATAGCCTTGTAGAAAACAGGAATATGCCGTTCTATCGTTTTGTGCCAGGTATCCTGTGGTGTGACCATATTTTGTCGATTTTGCAAAAGTTGTCTTTTCTTGAGGAAACCGGGAACGAATTCTATGTATATGAAGTGCTTGTTTTTCTGACGTCCCTTTGGCTGCAAATCGGGAAAAACATCAGTTTGCCGACGGGAAAAAAAGAAAATATGGTCAGCAGGCGGATGCGACAATTTCTGGCCTATATTGAAAACCACTATGCTGAAGAAATATCACTGGAACGGCTGGCAGGGAGTGCGAACGTCAGCAAGTCGGAATGCCTGAGATGTTTCAGGCTCTCCATGCAGACGACGCCTTATAAATATGTGATGGAGTACCGCCTCTCAAAGGCAGCAATGCTGTTACAGGAAACGGATAAGCCTGTCGGTGAGATTGCCTCTCGCACGGGTTTTCATCAGGTGAGTTATTTCGGAAAGTGTTTCAGGGAGAAGACGGGGTTTTCACCACGAGATTACCGGAGTAAAAAACCGTGAAAAACGGACTGATATGAAACGGGCGCATTGTCTGAAATGCGCCTTTTTTTGGACGGAGCCTGAAACCGTACACTCTTTTCGGCGTTTGCCCCTGAAAGGGCGCGCCTGCCTTAAAAAGGCTCTACCGAGTAGGCATGAAATTCATCGTATGGAGTCGTGAAACAATCGCCCCATCCGGTAGCGTATTGCCTTCTTTTGCGAACGATTTTACCGTACTGTTCGTGATAAACCAGCCAGTTTTTGGTTCTTTTCAGCATGGTGACTTTGTTGCGTTCAAGTCCACCACAACCACCGAAGAGGAGTTCGCCGCTATATACCGTGTCTTTCTTGAATCTCTTGATCATTTTTTATCACTCCATGAATTCGATACGCGAATTTTATTAGTATAACGTGATTTTTTGATGAAAAAACAGGCCTTTTGACGATAAGAACGATTTGTTTTTATGGGAAGGCAATCCGGGGCTTTCATGCGTGTTTTATGCGAAAACAGGATCTGGCGTTTTATAATCGTTCCTATTGCCGGGTTTGATGACAGGAGTGGATGATGGGTATTGCTGAAATTCGTAAGGATGTATTGGGTAAGGCGGTTGATGCGGCTATTGACAAGAATATTGCCGAAGGGTTTGCAACGGGCGTGCTCGTTTGTGTTTCTTTCGATGGTGAAATGGTCTATCGACGTGCTGCCGGTCTGGCTGATCGGGAAGCAAACCGGCCGATGCAGGAAAATACGCTCTTCCGGCTGGCGTCGATTTCCAAGGCCTTTACCAGTCTGGCCGTGGCCGCGCTTGTGGAACAGGGGAAGCTGTCCATGGACGATTCCGTTTCGAAATGGCTTCCGTATTTCACGCCAAAGCTCTCCAACGGGTTTGTACCGGTTATCACGATCAGGGAGTTGTTGTGTCATATGTCGGGACTGGATTATCGATGGGCGCAAAAGGAAGACGGCCCTTATGCAAGGGCTGGTGTTTCGGACGGGTTAGATATCAAGGGATTGTCGCTGGAAGAGAATCTGAAGCGTCTGGCTTCCGCTCCGCTTTGTTTCGCTCCGGGTTCTTCATGGCTGTATTCGCTCGGGCCGGATGTGTTGGGCGCTGTTGTGGCAAAAGTGCAGGGGACGGATTTCCAGACGGCACTGACGGAACTGGTGACGAAACCGCTGGGGATGACAGATACGGCTTTTTATGCCGAGGAAAGCGAGCGGACAAGGATGGCAGCGCCTTATTATCTAGACAATGGCAAGCTTGCCCGAATGAAGGATGACCAGTTTCTGACTTCCGTCGATGACCGTTATTTCCATTTTTCACCGGAAAGGACTTTTCATGCTGAGGAATATGCGTCCGGTGGTGTCGGGCTGGTCGGAACGGCATCTGATTTGATGCGTCTGGTGGAAACGGTCAGGACGGGCGAATCACCGATTGTCGGAAAGGAATTGATGGCACAGATGTCGGCCAATCAGCTGGGGGATATGATGGCACGTCCCGGTTTCGGATTTTCGCTGGGATGGGGTGTTCTGGTCGATCCGGTCGAGGCAGTGACGCCGCAAACGGCCGGTACGCTGGCATGGGGAGGGGTTTACGGCAGCAAGTGGTTTGCTGACCCGGCAAGAAAACTGTCGGTGGTGACGATGACGACGACGGCGCTGGATGAAGTGGTTTCGGTAGACGTACGTAATGCGATTTACAGAAGTTTCTGAAAATCAGATGATTTTGTATTCCATTTATCTGGCGATAAATGAAAACAAGATGATCAGATGGTTTTCGTGACAGTTAATGAATGAGGTGTCCGGTCGAGAAAAGGCCGGATATCCTTTCCGTTGATCCATGCTTCAATTTCTTCTTTTTCCAGCAGGACGGGCATCCGGTGGTGGTAGAAAGCCATGCTGCCGTTGGCCGAAGTCGTCAGAATCGTAAACCGGTCCTCATTGCCGAAGCGGGATGAGATACCGGCCAGCCAGAGGATGTTTTCCGTCGGATGGGTAAAAAGATATTTCGTTTTCGTACGGCCTCCTTCAGCTTTCCATTCATAGAAACCGGAGGTGGGGACTGCAATCCGCTGTCTTGTCAATGCATTTTTGAACATCGGTTTTTCGTGAACGGTTTCCGAACGGGCATTGAATATGATGCCTTTGCCATCCCATTTCGGAAATCCCCAGATCATGGAAACGGGACTGATGTCATTCCCGTTACTCGTGAACACAAGTGCAGTATCTGACGGAAATATTTCTCCCGTTTTATATTGCAGGGACAGACCACTGCCGCTGATGAGTGTTTTCAGTTCGGGGATGTCGGGGTCGATTTCAAAGCGGCCGCACATAAGTTCATTCAGTAAAAGTTCATGGCCTTATTTTAGCAAGGCTTTCGCAAAGAGTATTCGCAGTATCCGGATTTGTTTTTTTACCTGATCAAAGACGAGGATAATATTGTCTGTTATCGCTATTTCTCTCGTTCCATCAATCCGGCCGGGTTTGCCGATTGTTTCTTGCAAGGCAAGGCATTCACTGATTTCATCGATGGTTTCATCGGTGAAAATAGCCTCATCTTTATGACTGTAACTATAAAAGAGTTCGGTTCTGTCAGCTAGTGCCAGACAAGTCCAGATCAGCGTTTCTTTCTTTGGCACTCCATTAACCTCAATGTCTGGATTTTAAGTATTTTGTATAAGGTTATGACTTGAGCATGATTGACCATTTTTCCCTGATTGGCGCAAGTGATTCCTTCCAGTACGGCACGGCAGAAAGCGTCAGACAGGAGATGTTCGGAACAGATGGACAATTCTTTTTTCAATTTGGAAACCTGTTTCTGAAAACAGGGAAATTACCGTTCTTTTCAATGGCATGCAAGCTCTTCATTATGGAAAATCATGCGACGGGCTGGGTGTCACAGGCCATTCCATATGGCTTGTGAAACTGGCGGAAGACGGTTGAGTTTCCTGATTTCAGGTAAACGTAACGGATGGAAAAAGATCGATGCGTATGCCGACCAGGGTTGAAATAGCCTGATTTCTGGATAGGGAGTTTTCCATTGCGGCCAATTGGTGAAGGCAGGAGTCCAGAGGAGCGAGAATCGGGTTTGGACTACGGGATGGATTGTCCAGTTTTTTGCGGAAATGATCACTCAGGGTAGCCATGAGGGTTTCGACCGGTATTCCGTTTTCATGGAAAAAGGATTCGAGCCTTTTGAGTTCGGCCATGTCCATGCTGGTCAATATGTCCCTGATAAGGTGGAGTGAGCTTATCCGCTGACGGTCTTTTACGGATGACAGGTGTGAAACGATGAGGGATATACGGTCAATCATGCGGACGGCAAGTGCATGGATCGACGGCGGTTTTGCCGCCTGACCGATGGAGGCATTCTCTACCCAGCAGGCCTCTGCCAGATAATACGCCATTTTTTCAAGATCGATCCGGCGGAAAACGGTTATCAGTATGATGCCCAATCCCATACCGAACAGTTGTGCCAGTTGACTGTTGAAGATTTCACTGGCATTCGGAATGCTCTGGTCGTATGTCATCAGCATTCCGGAGAAGGCGGCGACCATCAGGGAAGGGCGTAATCCATAGACGGGTTGGGCGGTGATGTAACCCATGGTGAGTAGAAAAGGGGCCAGGAGAAGGCATAACATTTCGAAGGAGTTGGTATAGGGAAGAACTGTCCATAAATAGAATATGCATACCGGAACCATGATCAGGATCGATTTGAACGCTCCTTTTGCATAGGAGGCAGGATCGTCGACCATGGCAAAAATGCAGCAGATGAGGCATGCGTAGATGGGGATGCTGGAACCTTGTTGCCAGCCGCTCATTATCCAGACGACAGAGCCGATAACAGCACCCATTGCCGCACTCATGGCTGTTCGGAAAGCGAGTTTTTTTTCGGTTTGCAAAAAAGTGTTGGAAACGAAGGTGGCGGAGGGCTTTCGGACGGGTTTTTCGTTTTTTCTTTCTGTTTCGATCCTGTCCCGCCAGTGGCGGCTGGATGCGACGATATTGACGGATTTGTGAAGCAGGACGGCATAATGCAATAACAGGAACTGATCCCATGACGAAGCGGAATCGATTTTCGGGGTAAGTGCTCTTATTTCTCCTCGCAGCGATTCGATTTTTTCATGGGTAAACGGGCCGGTTTTGCTCCACCCGGCTATGTTGGCATTCATTTTTTGCCAATACTCCGTGAGCAAATCCGGATAAAATCTTTCCATATCTTTTTTATATTCCTCGATTTCGGCACCGGTCATGACAAGCAAGGCAAGACGGTCGTGAAATATGTTGATGATCCGGGAATACCATCGCAGCGTGGAGGGATCATAGGGAACGTGGGTCGCCAGAAGACGGGACACCGTAATGTCCTGTGACAATTTGAGGCGTTGGCGTCCTTTCTCCAGATACTGGTTTGTCAGAATGCCCCTGAGCCATTGAAGGGCATCGGAAAGGGATTTGTCCAGTCCGGAGAGCAGTTTCTTGTCAATACTTCGGGGGAAGAAGGCTGTGTGGATGACGGTGGCACAGAGAATACCCAGGATGATTTCTTCCACGCGGGAAAGAGCCTGATCGAATGGAGCAGACGCCGACATGACGTCTGGGCTCTGGAGCAATGGAAAGGCAATAATCCCTGCCGTATAGGCGGCCAGCCTGAATATGTATGAGCGGGGTGTCCTGTCCATCAGTGAGAGATATATACAGCCGCCGACCCATAAGGCGACGATGATGAGAAACAGTATCCGGTAATTGAAAAAGAGGGGGAAACCGGTGACGACGGCGATGGCGGCGATGAGAGTGCCGATGACACGATAGAAGCTTCTAGAACGGATGATTCCGGAAAAAGGCTGGGCTGAGACGACGTAGACAGTCGTCATTGCCCAGAAGGGTTTGGGCAAGCCCATTTTCAGGGCCAGATAAATGGCGAGCATGGCTGCCGCAAAACACTTGACGGAATAGAGCAGATTCTCGAACAGTAGGGGAGAAAGTTCAAACATGCTTTCCTCCTGCATTACGCATTGGGTTAACGGAATGCACAAAGAATGACCTGGTCAGGTTTTTATCCTGTGTCCGCTTTGAAAGGTAAAGCGTTTATTTATCGACGCTTTGCGTTTTCCTGCCTTCCCGTGGCGCCAGCCAGATGGAAAAGGCAGACAGAATGAGACAGATGCTGACGACCATCATGACCTGATTGGTCGCGAGCATGGCGCTCTGGTTGGTGACGACGTTGTTGATCATCCCCCGGGCCGTTTCAGTGGAGAGTCCACTATCGGTCAGTTGCCTCAAGTATTCGCCACCCCGATCGACAAGCCCTGCCAGTTCGGCATGATTGTAGTTTATTTTGTCTTCCCAGGAAGTATTGACCAGTGAGGTGGCAAATGCGCCTGAGAGGGTTCGCAGGAAAGTCATCAGTCCTGCCGCAGAGGCGGTTTCATCTTCATTGACGTTCAACAGGGCAAGTCCTATTAAGGGAACGAAAAAGAATGGACTCCCCAGTCCCATTAACAGAATGGGAAGTGCAATCCACCAGTAGGATGCATCCGTGTTTAAAAAACATCGTGAAAATGTGGTTAGCCCAAGCCATAAGAGACCACAAAAAATGAGCCGTCGCGGATCGGTTTTTCGTGCCCAGTATGCCGCCAGCGGGGCAACCAGAAAGGCTGTCACGCCACTCCATGCCGTCGTTTCTCCTGACCATGTCGGGGTGTAGTTCATGAAGTTCTGTAGCCAGAGGGGAGTGATGACGTTGGCGGCAAAAAAACCGCCAAAGGCAAGGCTGATGGTAAAGACGCAGACGGCATAGCCCCTGTGCCGGAAGACGGAGAGATCGACAATGGGGTGTTTCTCCCCCAGTTCCCAGATGAGGAAGGCAATGAAACCGATGAAGGCAATGATGGCAAGCGCGACAATGTAATTTGAAGAGAACCAGTCAAGGTCTTTTCCTTCATCGAGCATGAGCTGGAGTGCGCCGATCCAGACGATCATCAGGACGAGGCCGATGACGTCGATCGGGGAGCGGACCAGCCCGCGTTCGAAACGCTTCAACAGTTGCCATGCCAGATAACTGCAGACGAGTGCGATAGGGACATTGATATAGAAAATCCACGACCAGTGATAGTTGTCGCAGATGTAGCCACCGAGGATCGGGCCGATAACCGGGGCTGTCAGGGTCGTCATGGCCCACAGGCCGTTGGCTGCCATCGCTTTTTCACGAGGGAATATGCGCAAGAGCAGGGTTTGTGTCAACGGCATCATGGGGCCGCCGGACAATCCCTGAAGAATACGGCCGACGATCAGAAAGGCCAGTGAGTTGGCAAAGCCGCATATGGCCGAACAGATGCCGAAACACGCCATGGCAATACAGAATACCTTGACGGCTCCGAAACGGGCGGCCAGCCAGCCGGTCAGGGGGACGGTAATAGCTTCGGCAACGGCGTATGAAGTGATGACCCATGTCCCCTGGCTGGTCGTGACGCCAAGGTTGCCCGCAATGCTGGAAACGGAGACGTTGGCGATCGTCATGTCCAGTACGGCGATGAAGTTTGCACAGGAGAGAAGGATGGCGACGAACCAAAGCATATTGCCTTGCAGGGGTTTGTCATTTCCCGTGTTCAAGGCCGGCATCGACGGCATGGGGGTGCTGGTTGCCATGTTAATGATTCCGGATTATTTATCCAATGCCTTTTCTCTTGTGTCGATTGTGACGGTCATCGAAAGCCCGACTTGCAGCGGATTGGCTTTCAGTTCCTCCGGATCGAGCCGGATTCGTGTCGGGAGACGCTGGACGACTTTGATCCAGTTGCCTGTCGCGTTCTGGGCCGGGATTAGCGCAAACGCGGAACCCGTTCCGCCTGAAAAACCTTCGACTGTGCCGTGATAGATGACCGATTTGCCATACAGGTCTGAATAGAGTTCCGCTTTCTGTCCGGTGCGGACCTTTTCAAGTTGACCTTCCTTGAAGTTGGCGTCCACATGCATGTCTTGCACGGGAACGACGACCAGCAGCTGGGCGTCGGCAGGTATTTTCTGTCCGGCTTGTACGGTCCGTTTGGCAACGGTACCGTCAACGGGAGCACGGATGAGCGTGCGTGAGAGATCGACTTTGGCCTGATCGATCCGTGCCGTAGCCTGGGCGATGGCGGCTTTGGCTGACTCTATGGCTGCGGCACTGGATGTATGGGCATTTTCGGTTTTTGTCAGTTCGTCACCGGAAACGGCTCCGATGGCAATCAGGGCGTTGCGCCGTTTGAGATCGACGACGGCACGTTTGTAATCGGATTCTGCCGAGGCCAGTTCCGCTCTTGCCTTCGCACAATCGGCTTCAGCCTGATTTAAGGCAAGTTTTGCGTCTGTTTCGTCGATCACAACGAGGATGTCTCCTTTTTTGACGGATTGTGTGTCGACGACATTGACTTCCTTGATGATGCCGGAAACGGCGGATGTGACCTGGGCGACCTCGGTTGCCGTATAGGCGTTGTCGGTCGAAACGAAGTTCGAGGCATAAAAATACCAGTAGGCGCCGTAAACGATGCCGGTGAAGACAACGACGGCAGCCAGGATTTTGAGGCGTCTGGCACGAGGGGAATCCGGTTTTTTTGAGGGTTTATCGATGGTCTGCGATGTTTCCGAATCCATTTTTTTCCTTAACAAACATTTTTTGTATCATTGCGTAACCCGCTATTCTATGCAGAAACCGGTGAGGAAACGAAATTTTATTTCTGACATGAATTTTCCCAAACTGTACTACGCAGTCCATTTTATGTAAACTGTACCGGCTGGTATAGTTTGTAACAGTTGTTTTCGGGAAAACTGATGAGAAAGAGAACGGAAGAGAAACGTGAGGCGATTCTGGAGGCGGCAACGGCTGTTTTCAGGGATATGGGATTTCATAATGCCTCCATGAATGCGATCGCTTCCCGACTGGGTGGTTCGAAAATGACTCTGTACAGTTATTTCCCTTCCAAGGAAGCGATTTTTCTGGAAGTCGTCCGTCGTGTCGCTCTGGACAAGAACGACACGATTTCGTCTTTTCTGGAAGAGCCTGCCATTATGGATGACTCGAGACAGAAGGCTTCAGAAGCTTTTCTGGAACTGGAACGACCTGACGACGATATTGAAGGTATTTTGAAACGTTTTGGCGAGAAATTCATTGCCTTCATTTATTCCCCGAAGGTTCTCGCTGTCAGGCGAGCTTTGCTTGCCGAATCGTACCGCCCGGAGGTCGGGCGCTATTTCTATGAGCATGGCCCCGGGAAAACAATCGAACTGATAACCGCTTTTCTGGAAAAGGCCATGAAAAACGGCCAGCTTCGGCGCGATATGGATGCGTATGTGGCGGCCACGCATTTGCGCAGCCTGTTGAATGCAAGATGGTACGAACGCTGTCTTTTTGAACTGGCGAAAGCGCCATCAGGGGAAGAGATGCAAAAAAGCGTCGACCATGCCGTCATGGTTTTTCTGGCGGCATATGGTTGCGACGCAGAAAAAAAGGCCTGAACGCTTTTACTTTTTCGCTGACTGTTTTATTGATCAATAAATTGGGTGAATGATGAAACCGGTACGCGTTCCGTTTCCAGTTTGAAGATGGCCGCTTCGGTATCTGCGTATCCGAGTGCCATTCCGTCAACAACGAGTTCTTCCGGTTTGATGGGCAAGACCTCGCGCAGAACCTCGTGGTAGTCACTCCATCCTCCTTGTGGACAGGTATCGAGTCCGTGACTCTTTGCCGATAGCATGATGTTGTCCATGAACATGCCGTATTCGATGAAACAGCCGAAAGGCAAACCCCGGTTCATGGTAAATATGAGACCTACAGGAGCGTCGAAGAAAAGGTAATTCCGTTTCTGCTGAAGACGGGCTTTCTCATGTTCGCCTTTTTCAATGCCGAGTATGCCATACATGCTCCAGCCCATTTGGCGGCGGCGCGACAGGTAAGGCTCGAAAAATGTGTCGGGATAATATTTGTATTCACCTTCATATTTTTTTCCGCTATCGAAGGCTTTGCATCCTGCTTCGACAACCCGCTTCAGGGCATTTCCGGTCAAAACGTAAACGTTCCATGGCTGCATGTTGGAGCCGGATGGCGCACGCGAGGCGACTTCCAGAATATGCTCGATCAGTTTTGGATCGACAGGGTCTTTTTTGAATGCACGAATGGATTTGCGGCTTTTGATGGTGGCATCGACGGCTGTCAGTATATCGTCGGACATATTTTTCTCCTCGCAAAAATTGGGAAATCAAAGATTCTTTTTAAAATCATGTTTAAAAGTATGACATACCTTGGTGCACAGTTTATGTTTTTTTTGGAATTTGTCGAGTTTGTCATGTCAATGGTTTGAGCGTGCAGACAATTTTCCCGGATCGTCGGCGACGACAAGAATGACGATGGCTGGAACAAGCAGGGTAAGCTGTGTCAGGCTGTTTACGATGGCGGCAATGTCGGCGGCGATGGAATAGATCAGCCGGGATATTCCGGGCAATACGGCTTCAGGTAGGGTAGGGATTTTCTGGCCGGTCTTTTCCAGAAATCGGCGTGATATGAAACGTCCGGTGAAAGTGTCCGAGAATTTGACGATATTGTTGGTCACGACAAGTGTCTTGAGGGATACACCGCTGAAACGGGCAATTTTTTCGCCCTGCATGGCAAGCGCCAGTACGCCGGATATGATGACCAGTTCCCGGACAGGGTTGGCAAGGTGTCGCCGGATCAGGCTGGCAATGTTGCATGCGGCAAAAAAGAGGACGATGGCATAGCCGACCAGTCCGAATTTGACCCAGTCGGTATTGGTGAAATTCATGCCAGGCTGGACGGTATTGCCGGTCATGATCGAGGCATAGAGGCCTTCGCAGTCCATATAGCCGGTGACTTCGACGAATCCGGCTACGACAGTCAGGGCTATGGCATAAAAAACATTGCGCCCCAAAGAATCTGTCTCGGGAATGCTTTGGTATGTCGTCCGGTCTTTGGTTTTTGCTCCTTTTTCCATCCATTTTCCGCTAGTTGTGGAGATAGATGTACAGGTTCAGATAGGTAGCGAAGCCGACCCATGCGATGTATGGCCAGAAGAGAATGGACGACATTTTTTTAACGGGCCATGCCTTGAAGGCGTACCAGATGATCAGCCATTCAAGCAGGACGATACAGATCAGGCCGCCCGTAATGTTCTGCCGGACGAAAAAGATCATGCTCCACAGAAAATTCAGGAATAACTGGAAAATGAACAGGTTGCGCAGTGCGGGTTTTTCGTCGCTGTCGGTCAGGTAGATCAGGCCGATGGACAGGCCCATGAACACGTAAAGAATTGTCCATGCAATCGGGAAAATGGCGTTGGGCGGGGTCAGGAGGGGTTTGTTCAGGTGCGGATACCAGTTCTGGACAGCGCTTTGCTGAAGATAGCCTGCCAGAGAACCTACCACAAGACAGACGACAATGGGGATGATGATTTTGATAATGCCTGAAAAGGAAAATGAATGTGTCCGGACAGTCATGTTGGCCTCGATATGAGTGACGTTGCTTTTTAAGAGATGTGATCAAGTATGAGTTCACTTGATTCACTCTTTTCTGACAAATGTCGAAGACCTGTTCCGTAACATGCCGGTTTGCGTATCTGTTCAGTGAATTGCAGATATAAATCAGGCCTTCACGCCAGCAGGCCGCAAGACCGCTCGCGTGAAGGTATTCCAGATGCAGCTGGTATATTTGTTATGCAGGGCTGCCTGTTGTTTTGGGAAAGTTCTTTTCAAGATGAACCTTGTATCGTATTACGTCCCGGTCGATCTGCGGGTCTTTCATGACGTCGTTGCACATGAAAGTCGGTAACGGGCTCATGCCGAGGAACTGGTTGGCTTTATGGAACGGGAAAAGGTCGGCATCTATGCCTTTTCCTTCGAAGAACTGTCCCGGTTCCGAAAAAGCTTCGGATGGAGCGTTCCACGTCATTGAAAACATGTATTTTTTGCCCTGGATGAGACCGCCTGAACCGTATTTTTTGCTGGCGTCGCTCCGGGTACGTCCATCGCTTTCATAGAGTTTGCCGTGGCCTGCCGTGAAGACTTCGTCGACGTATTTTTTCATGATCCAGGGGGCTTCCATCCACCATGCCGGAAACTGGTAGAGGACGGAATCGGCCCAGAGGTATTTTTCGACTTCCGCTGCCGTATCGTAACCGTCGTCGATGCGGGTGGTCTTGACTTCATGACCCAGTGACGTCAGGGTTTCTTTTGCCACTTCAGTCAGGAAGTCGTTCAGTTTGCCTTGTGAATGGCCGAAGTTTTTTGACGCGTTGACAATCAGGATTTTGCTCATGTTTTTTCTTTCTGACAGGAATTATCCTGTCGTTATATGATCGGTTCAGAATGAAAATTGGGTTGAAACGCCATTTTTCAATATGGATTGATGCGGATATGAAGCGGGGCGTTTTTTTGTATTCTGGTGGTTTTATCCTTTAATATGACAGAAAACAGGCCATACCGTTTTATCTCATGACAGAAAAAAATGTTCCCGGGGTGATTGCTGAAACCGAAAGACTGCTGCTTCGAGAGCTGGTCGATGATGATTTGCCCGGACTTTGCAGGGTTTTGCAGGATACTGAAGTGATTTATGCCTATGAGCGCGTTTTTTCGGACAAGGAGATCAGCTCATGGCTGAAAAGGCAATTCCAGTGTTATGCCGTAGATGGTTTCGGAATGTGGGCTGTCGTTTTGAAGGAAACAGGGAAGATGATCGGCCATGCGGGCATTTCGATGCAGGTTTATGGCGATGAAGAGCTTCCCGAGATCGGATACATGTTTGAAAAGGCTTTCTGGCATCAGGGGTTTGCGACCGAAGCGGTGATTGCCTGCCGGGATTATGCGTTTGCCGCGCTGGGTATCGACACGGTTTACTCCGTTGTCAGAGCGGACAATATGCCATCGCGTGCGGTGGCACGACGAAACGGCATGAAGATTACCGGGACGGCTTTCCGGAGTGTGATGGGCCGGATGGTGACGCATTATATGTATTCGATTAAAAAAACTGAAAAATGAATCCCTTGCGTTCATGGCAAGACGATAAAACCGTTTTTATAAAATGTCTTTTTATTGGATGGCCCTGATTTTTTTCAGGACAATACTGGTTATTATCGCGAGCAGGCCACCGATCAGTGTTTCATAAAGACGTTCGAACAAGGGCGAATACACCGGATCGTTCCAGTAAAGCGATATCTCGGTCATTGCCAGCACGAAAAATGTCACGCCGAACGATCTCAGTATCGGGTTTTTGTCGAGAAATGTCGGCAGGAAAAATGAAATGACAAAAAATGAAGCGAGAATGATGACCGACGCGTTATAGCCGGTGGCAAGCATGATCATCAGCAGTATGACAGATAGAAAACTTCCGGCCAAACGGAAGATTGTATTTTTGAAAACGTGTTCGGCTTTAGGGTTCAACACCATGACAAAGGTAAGGGGAGCCCAGTAAATCCTGCCCAGATGGAGAAAGTCTGGAATGAGCAGGGAAAGGAGCATGCCGATGCTATAGATGAATGCCCGCGGAATGGCATGTTTTTCCGATGTGTAGAGTTCTTTTGAAAAAAGGCCGTTTCTGAAGGCGGTAAAGTCATAGTTTTTCAGATGCAGGACGAAAAGGACGCCGAGAACGGTCAGTGTGCCGATCAGATAACCGACGGGAAGTTCGTATGAGACGCTGGTCAATGTCGTGCCGATGGTCGAGAGCATGATGATGTACCGGACGGCACGGTCGAGCACGGGATCTTTTCCGTAGGTGATGTGGAAGAAACAGGCGACTCCGAAAAGATAAACGTAAAACAGCCAGGAGAGTTGCAGCCAGTAACCGATATAGTTGTTGAGCATGATAATCATCATCAAAAAGAAAACGTAAAGATGATTACTGCGATCGGGCCTGGCGTCGTAAAGCGAATAGGTGAACATGGACGAGAACGATGTCCACATCAGGGCATTCACTCCGAACAGCCAGTATCCGGCGAGTGTGGTAAATGCCACGCTGCACATAAAGATAAGGCCGTCTTTTATATCGAAATAGTTCAGTATGGCTTTTTTCATGATTCAGGAATGCTTGCTCTGGAGTTCCTGTCCTGTCTGATTGTCAAATTGAGCATAAACAAGATACCGGTATGGTCTTTTGATATGCCTGAAACAAATGCCTCATAGCCGGTTTTGCCGGTTGCAGACATATCTTGAAAAAACAGGATGACATAGCTGACCGATGTTGGAATGTCCTGTATGATTGTCTCTGTCGGGATAATTGCGTCCCGAGCAAACAGAAAAGGCCTCCTTTGGGAGGCCTTTTTTTATGGCTGTATGGCAGGCAGTTTTTTTCTTCACCACCCTCTGTGCCGTCATCCGCACACCTTTTTTTCAGACAAATTCAAGAGTATCCGCTTCACTGCGGAGGCTTGTTTGCGTCTTCAGGAAAGGCATGCAGGACGGCAGAAAGACAATATGACGAACACATCGAAAACGAAGGGATTTCTGACGCCAGTTGGAGCAATACCCGTTTACGACAACGATCTGGATACCGTTTTCAGGCAATTCATTGCTGGGGTAACGGGGCTGGACAGCTCGTTTGTCGGCTCTTGCTGGACTGAAAGTCTTTCGGATCCGGCGACTGATGAAGGGACATGCTGTCAGGCAGCGGTCGTTTCTTATGGCGGCAATCCGGGGCCGTCCATCGTCCATAACGGAACAGACCCCACCGATGCTGATGATGGGACCGATGTTCTGACATGGCAGGAAGAACTGACGCTTCTGACACGATTTTACGGTCCGAAAGCGGAGTTTTATGCCGCTTTGCTGAAATACGGCTGCATGGTCAAACAGAATGCCGACGAGCTTTTGGCGAATGGAATCGTATTCGCTTCGGCGGATAAAACAGTCAGTGAAATCGTGACCGTCAACAATCTTCCGGTGAAAGAAACGTCTTTGTCTCTTTACTTCCGGCGAAGCGTGTCGTTTACCTATCAGGTACGAAACATCGCCAGAGGAATCATTAACTACTTTTAATAAAGGATAACAACATGGCAAACAAAGGATTACCTGTTTCTTCCGTCGTTTCCGTCGACGTCGTTATGGCGCCGAAGGCCGCTGCGGAAAGGGATTTTGGTATCGCCCTGATTCTCGGGGCAAGTAATACGATTGACGCATATGAACGTCTTCGTCTTTATTACGATATCGATACGGTCGCATCGGACTTTGGTACTGAAGCACCGGAATACAAGATGGCTGTGGCTTATTTCTCAGCAGAACCGGCAGCAGCCCAATGTTATATCGGCCGCTGGGTGAAAGCCGCTACCAGCGGTTTGCTCAAAGGCCGTATTCTGGGAACGGCAGAGCAGAATATCGCGGCTTTCAAGGCGATTAATGAAGGAAGCTTCAAGGTGACGGTCGATGGTGTCGAAAAATCGGTTATGGCGATCAATTTGTCATCAGTCACCAATCTGAACGGTGTGGCAACAGCGATCAATTCTGCACTGGATACCGCTGCAAGTTGTGTCTGGGATGGCACCCGTTTTGTGATCCGTTCGAAATCGACCGGGACTGAATCCACGGTAACCGGTGTGACCAAAACACCAATGTCCACTCTGATGGGGCTGGATGCCGATACGGTTACTGTTGGCGGCATGGTTGCAGAATCGCTGTTAAATGCCGTTAGCGAACTGGCTGACATGAGCAGTGACTGGTACGGTCTTCTGGTGGCTGAAGAAGCGGATGAGGACGATATCGTTGAAACAGCCGATTTCATCAATGCGACCTCGACTTCCCGTATTGCGGGCTTTACCGTCAAGAAAACGACTGTTCTGGATGCGCAGCTTGAAAACGATCTGGCTTCCCGTCTGAAAGCAAAAAGCAATAACCGCGCCTTCGTTCAGTACAGTTCTGCCAGTTCTGCTGCGGTTGCTGCCGCTTTCGGTCGTGCCTTTGCCGTCAATTTCGGCGGCCAGAATACGACCATTACCCTGAAGTTCAAGCAGGAGCCGGGTATTGAACCGGAAGTGCTGACGGCAACACAGGCGAAAGTGCTGAAAGACAAGAACTGTAATGTTTTCGCCCAATATTCGAACGATACAGCGATTTTGCAGGAAGGCGTGATGGCTGGCGGCTGGTATTTCGATGAACGTCATGGCCTTGACTGGCTGCAAAACGATGTGCAGACCGCTGTCTGGAATCTGCTCTATACCTCGACTTCCAAGATTCCGCAGACCGATGCAGGTATTGCCCGTATCGTGACGACGATTGAAAGCCGTCTGGAACAGGCTGTTACTAACGGTCTGGTTGCTCCGGGCGTCTGGAAGGGGGACAGTTTCGGTGCCTTGCAGAGTGGCGATACGTTGACCAAAGGCTATTACGTGTATGCGCCAGCAGTGGCTACCCAGTCCCAGGCGGATCGTGAAGCGAGAAATTCTACCGTCATTCAGGTTGCGATCAAGCTGGCCGGTGCCGTTCACGCTACCGACATCATCATCAACGTTAACAGATAAGAGGATCAATTATGGGAATGAGTTACAGTTTTTCGGATGTGACGGCAACACTGGTCGGACCGGGTTGCGTTATCGATCTGGGTCATGGCGCAGCAGTGGCCGATGAAGGTATTACGGTTTCGATCACGAATCCAAGAAGCACGATTACGATGGGCGCCGACGGGTATGGCATGCATAGCCTTCAAAACGACAAGTCCGGTACCGTCAAGATCACGCTTTTGAAAACATCACCAGTCAATGCCAGCCTGCAGACAGCGTATAACCTGCAGAGTCTGAATGCCAATATGTGGGGCAAGAACGTGATTTCGGTCAGCAATACCGCTTCCGGTGACAAGACTGTTTGTGCATCCTGTGCGTTTGCCAAAAAACCGGATGTTGTTTATGCAAAAGCAGGCGGTACGGTGACCTGGACATTTAACGCCTTGAGTATCGATACCATTCTGGGAACGTACTGATGAACGAAATCACCATTGCAGGCAATACTTACCGGTACGGCAAGTTGAACGCTTTTCAGCAATTTCACATCGAACGCCGGATCATGCCGCTCGTTTTTTCCGCTTTTCCCGCCTTTTTCAGTACAAAGGGTGAAAAAGAAAAGGATTCGGTAGTGACTTTTCAGGAAATTCTTGAAAAATCGCGGCCGATGGCAGATGTTTTGTCAAAAATGAGCGATGAAGATGCCGATTACATCACCAAAACCTGTTTGTCGATTGTTCAGCGCAAGCAGGGAATGGAATGGGTATCGCTCATGTCCGATTCCCGCCTGATGTTTGACGATCTGGATGCGTTCGAGATGATGTTGCTCAGTTTTTTCGTCATCAGGAGAAATCTGGCAAATTTTATGCAAAAGCTCGTTACTTTCCTCGCCGATCCGGTGAAGTAGCGGGCAATGGTGACTGGGCAGCCCTTCCTGATCATGAGGAATGGTTGCTCAGACCGGTTTTGCACGGTTTGTGCCGTTTCGAAAGCCTTAAGGACGGATCGCTTGATCTGTCCGATCTGGCCTTGATGAACGATGCATTAAACGTAAAAGCCGATAACGAGGTATCGGCTTATGGTGTGAGAGGAGAACACTATGGCAAATGAATCCCTGATCGACTGGCTCGATTCGCTCGGTTATCTGATCGATGAGGTACAGAACGAGAGACTGCGCGATGTTTTTTCCGGACTGGCCAAATGGTTTGAGAACAATAGCATACGTTTTCTTGAACCGGGTGATTCCATGAAAAGGGCGGAAACCTTGTTTCCGGATGAATCCGGTTTTATGCCGGACGCAGATGACAAGCCGTTTTTTACGGAAAAGGCGAATTTCGATGATCAAAATAAAGCACTTGGCGAGGCATTCTGTGAACAATTTGGCCTGATATCTTCTGTGATGGATGAGGATGGTGTTTCCTTGAATCGACTGGTTTCCATTCAATCCTTGTTTGAAAAACTGGATATGTCGGCCAGTGAAGAGGGGACAAGTGTCAATGATACTTTTGTCCGGTTCGTGGAATTTTCTGTCAACTGTTTCAGGGAATCCGGACAATTTTTGAATGGAGTGGCTCAGGTAGCGAGTGATACAGCGGATTCATCTTCAACCCTGTTTTACGGAGGTTCGGGTGAGTTGGCCGAAGAAGCGGATGATATGAGTGAAGGAACCGATGCCAGAACAATCGGGCTTCTTCAGGAAAAGATCGATGCTGGTTCAGCTTTTCATCTGAAAATGCCGCTTGACGATTTTAAGGAGATGAAGCGGAGAAATCCGGTGGAAATGACGGACGATTCACAGACGTTTAAAAGCCCTGTTTTCCTGACGGGAGAGGATTCAGAGAAGCTGTCCCGGTCAGAAAATGAACGGACGGCGGAATCAGAATCGGCATTTTCCCCTGAAACAATGCAGATGTACTTTATTTCTTCAACGGGCATGACGTCTGTACAAGGGCTTGCAGACCGGATTTTTCGGGGTTTAAAACAGGAAAATCTTTCTGAAAAGATGGCAGAGGGCAATTCCTTTTTCAGTCAGCATGAGGCTCCGATGAATGAGGTGCCTTTGCCGGAACTGTTCCAGACCAGTATGGGTAAACAGGGGGTGTTTAAAAAGTTCTTCGGTGACGATGCCGGATTTTCCAGTCGGGATGAAAACCTGATGTCTTTCAGGCAGAAATGGGTTCCGGATCAACTGATGGACGGGCAAAAGTTGATGGATACCATGACGCTTTTGAAAACGGATAACACGGTTCTCGGTTTTCCTGACAGTCCGCTTTTGCAAGAAAGAGCGGAGCGCTTCGACATGACGGAAGCCGGGGCATCGAACAGGACGATCAATATTATGGTTAACGGAAGTGGTTCGTCCGGAGAAACGGCGGAGGCTATCAGTCAGGGGCTTATGGATGTCGATATGGGAATGACTCTGAGACATTTCAAATCACCGATGATGGCCTAGAACCTCAATGTCGTTTTTCATGTTTGCAAAGCCTCCGAAATGGAGGCTTTTTGATATGGAAAATGCGTTAAATGATTGAATTTTATGGTGAGTTAATATGGATATTGTTTCATCTGTCACGTATTTCCTGTTCGGGCCGGAACGAAGGATCGGACATATTTTTCCCAATGTGGTTATCCGGGAAAAACATATCGATACTTTGAAGATTACCGATTATCCCATTCAGCGTGGCGCATCGGTGGCCGATCATGCCTACAAGGAACCCGAAACGCTGGAAATGGATATCGGCTGGTCAAACAGCTATATCAGTTTTACCGCGCCACTCGCTAAAAAAGCAGCGATGGAGACACGGGATTTACGCGATATTTATCAGGATCTGCTGAAGTTGCAGGCCTCTCGTGAACCTTTTTCGATCGGTACGGGAAAAAGGGAGTACGACAATATGCTGATCAAGTCGATGACGGTCGAAACGGAAGCCAAAACGGAGAATATTCTGGTCGTCAAGGCGGTTTTTCAGCGCGTCAATATCGTTGATACGATGCAGGTCGTTCTGGTGCCTGAAAATCAGGAAAACGCCAGCGAGACGGCAGAGATGTCGAGTTCCGGTGAACGCCAGCCGCAACCGCTTTCGTAAGGAGGAACAGTATGTCTGAAAACACGTATGCCATTCCTCTGACGACAGGGGCGCAGCAGTTTACGATCAAACTGGGTGAGAATGCCTTGCAGATTCGTCTGGTATGGCGCGAGACGCAGGGCGGCGGCTGGTTCATGGATCTGTCGGATACGGACGGAACGCAAGTGCTTGCCGGTCTGGCCTTGCGCTGCGGGCATGATTTGCTGGAAGAACACGCCTATCTGGGGTTGGGAAAACTGACGGTTTTTCTTGACGGAAAATCGGACAGCGATCCGATTTACGATGATATGGGGCGGCAGATTCAATTGATCTGGAGTCCGTCATGAGTAAACTGTACAAACGTTTTTGCAAGCTGGTTATCGCGGAAGAAAGCAAGAACCGGATGGCAGTCGATTTTTCACAGTTCAGGGTCGTTTTTTCCGTGACCAATACTTTGTCCGGGGCACCACCGACGGCCGATATCCGGATTTACAACGTATCAGACGATACGGTGTCAAGGATCAAGCAGGAAGGCCAGAAAGTCATTCTTCAGGCAGGATATGAAGAAAATAACGCGACGATCTTCCAGGGCGATCTGGTGCAGCGTTATAAAGGGACGGTGATAGTCACGCCTGGGGCTGCTGAAGATTCGCGCCTGAATTCGGTTTTGCAGATTATTGCCCGCACAAACGACAAGGCGCATACCTACGGCATGATCAATACCTGTCTACCAGCCGGAGCGAATGCGGGACATCTTGCGAAAAGCATTATGGATGAATATGCCAAATATGGCTTGAAACCGGGCGTATTGCCCGATTTGCCGCCAGCCAGACTGACGAGAGGAAAGGTTTATTATCGGCCACTCAAAAAGGCACTGGACGATTTTTGCCGGACTTATGGGCTGCAAAGCTGTTATTACGGGGATGAACTCGGTGTCGTTCCGGTTGACAAGACGTTCAATGAAAAACCAATCGTTTTAAATGGCAAAACCGGGTTGATCGGCACACCGGTCATGAGTATTTCCGGTTTGAAGGTCAAGACACTCATGCGGCCGGAGATCAGACTGAATTCCACTTTGCAGATAGCCAATGGCGACATCCTTTACGATGACACGAACAAGCCGCAGGCCAGTTCGGGGACTCAGGAAAAAAAAGATACCGATAAAAAGGACTCCGGTCAGCAACCGGCCAGCAAAAATGCCGTGGACGTTAATGGTTTGTACAAAATCGTTTCCATCACCCACAAGGGTGATACACGCGGAAACGACTGGTATATGGAAATGGTCTGTACGGCGGCCAATCCGACCGGAAGCGAATCGAAAAAAACCGATAAAAAGGAGGCCTGATGGCGTTCGATTATTATGAAAGGGACAGCTCGCTGGACGGAACCATCCAGACAGCGATGTTGTCGTCACAGGCGGAACTGTGGACAGCCTTGCCCGGCATTGTCCAGTCTTTTGACGCCAATGCAGTCACGGCGGTCGTTCAGCCTGCCATTATGGGGGTTAACGCCCGGCCGGACGGATCGAAAGCGGCTGCCAGATTGCCGCTGCTTCTGGACTGTCCGGTCATGTTTCCTCGAGGTGGCGGGTGTACGCTGACTTTTCCGGTCAAGCCGGGTGACGAGTGTCTGGTTGTTTTTTCGGCCAGATGTATCGATGCATGGTGGCAGTCCGGAGGCATTCAGTTGCCGATGGAATTGCGCATGCACGATTTGTCCGACGGGTTCGTTATGGTCGGGCCGATGTCACAGGCAAAAAAGATCGGCAATATCAGCACAACA
>JAHYZB010000043.1:0-15457 GCA_019424645.1 Oxalobacter formigenes | reverse complement strand
GACGGGGTCGCTTTTGTCGAAATCGACCCGGGCAGCAAGAATATCAGGGCAAAAACATCCAGTCTGGTTTCCATTGAAGCACCGAATATCCACCTGACAGGGAATGTCACGATTACGGGTACCGTGACACAAGGCGGTGGCAATACGGCTATGACGGGCAATGTTTCCGTCAATGGGGACGTTTCCGCGAATGGAATCAGTCTGACTCAACATAAACACGGTGGTGTCCAGTCAGGGGGCAGCACTACTTCACCTCCGGTATAACGTATGAAAGTCAGAAAATTGAATGCTGATGGCGAAGTCGCCTTCGGCAGGGGGAGGCTCGACTATCTGGCGGATTCGCCGGAAGCGGTCGGGCAAAACGTGATGACGCGCCTGAAACTGAAAACCGGCGAATGGTTTACCGATGTGTCGGACGGTACACCTTACGCCGACAGTATTCTGGGCGAACACAAGCGACTGCTTTACGACGTCGCGATCAAAAGCCGTATTCTCGGGACACCCGGAGTAAAGCAAATTATGCAGTACGACAGTACGCTTGATCCGGATTCCAGAAAGCTGAAAGTCAGCGTCACGCTGGATACCGAATACGGCACAACTACAGTGAAAGGAGCGCTTGGATGACGGCACTCATTGCAACTATTACGGATAAAGGGGTGCTTGCGCCCACTTATTCCGAAGTCCTGACCGAATTGCAGAAGAAATTCCGGGCAATTTACGGGCAGGATATCAATCTTGATAACGATACGGCTGACGGCCAGTGGCTCGGGATTGTCGCCTCGGCCATTAACGACGCCAATGCGGCACTGACGGCGTCTTATACGGGTTACGCGCCGTCTACGGCCAGTGGTACGGCTTTGTCGAGCATTGTCAGGACAAACGGCATCAGCCGGAACAGAGCCAGTTTTTCCAGCGTCGATCTGCGATGTGTGGGGCAGGCGGGGTCGACCATTTCAGACGGGGTTGTCGAGGACGACAATGGCAACCGATGGAAATTGCCGGGCACAGTCGTTATTCCTCCACAAGGGGAAATCACGGTCACGGCTATTTGTACGAAGGAAGGCGCCATCGACGCCTTGCCGGGATCGGTGACAAAAATCATGACGCCAACGCTGGGTTGGCAAACGGTTTCCAATCCGGCAGCTGCCGCAGTCGGGCAGGCGGTTGAGACGGATGCGCAGTTACGGGCACGCCAGAAACAGTCGGTCGCGTTGCCGTCGCGCAGTGTTTTTGAGGGGATTCTCGCTTCCGTGGCCGCCATTGACGGGGTGTCGGCCATTTCGGGTATCGATAACGATTCGTCGAAAACGGATGCCAACGGCATTCCATCCCATTCCATTGCCATTATTGCCGACGGGGGCGATACACAGGCGATTGCGGATGCCGTTTTCCGGAAAAAAGGACCGGGAACGGGGACGTATGGCAATACGACCCAAACCGTGTTTGACCGTTACGATGTTGCCCACAACATCAGTTTTTCACGCTCGGTCAGAAAAGCGATCAGTGCAAAAGTCACGATTGTTCCACTGACCGGTTATGAAACCGGTATTGGCGAGCGTATCAGGAAGACGGTGGCTGATTTTATCGACGGTCTGGCGATTGGCGAGTCACTGATGTTGACCCGCCTTTATCTGCCTGCGAGTCTGAACGGTTCAGCCGATCTGGCGACCTACAAGCTGGTGTCGGTTGAAACCTCGACGGATGGCAAGGTCTTCGGTCAGTCCGATATTGCGATCCAGTTCAACGAACGGGCAGCCTGCGATCCCGACTCCGTTGAACTGGTCATTCAATCATGAGTGGCGCAAACAAATATACCGCGCGGCTGGCTGGCCATTATGTCGATCTGGAACGCTTTGTGCAGGCGATTTATGAAAGCACCCAGCCATTTGCCGAACTCAGGTCAGCAGCGGAAACATTGCCGCTTGAGTTTGATATCGACACGGCTGTCGGTGTCCAGCTGGATGCCGTCGGGGAGCGGGTGGGCGTCAGCCGCAAGCTGAAAACGCCTCTTGAAGGTGTTTATTTCGCTTTTGACGAGGATGAAGTCGGTTTCGACGAAGGTGTCTGGAAAGACGATTACGATCCATCGGAAGGGATGGTATCGCTTGACGATGAATTTTACAGGCTCGTCATCAAGGCCAAAATCGCCGCCAACAGCTGGGACGGGACAAATGACACACTGGACGACGTTTTGTCCATCGTATTCAACGAGAAGATCGGGACGTACGCCAGCGCCAATGACAATCAGGACATGACGATGACCATCGGCTTGTCCGGCAAACGCCCGACGCCGATCCTGCTGGAACTCTTGACCAAGGGGTATCTGGACGTCAAACCGGGCGGGGTTCGTATCGATTATTACATCACGGCGACCGAAGACGGGCCGCTTTTCGCATTCGACGTGGAAAACGAATATTTCGCCGGTTTCGACGAAGGCGTCTGGGGTGAAATGCACAAGGTCGAGGAAGAATAAGGAAGTAAGGGGAGGAATTAGATGGCAATTAATGAATTCAAACCGTTTGCGGCGACTGCCGACGCAAACGTTCAGGATCAGGCAGATTATGAGCAGTCCGAGATTATCCGTGCCGGTTTCAGGACCGGTCTGGCGAGATCGGCAGAGATGAACAAGGCGATTAGGCAGGCAACGTCTATTACGGCTGCGGTAGCAGAGTTTACAGCGGAAAAAAGCGGGAAGGATATGCGGGATGACGGCAATATTGCCGCCATCAAGGCGAATTTTGAAACGGCATTGAGTGCCGTTTCAAACCTGTTGATCGCTGAAGCGGATGGAACGGGCGATGCCCTGACAGCCAGTTTTACACCAGCAATTGAAACATTGAAAAACGGGATGCTGGTGCATGTCCGGGCGGTGGATAGTAACAAAATCAAAACTCCGACTTTCAGGGCGGATGCAATGGAAGCCAAACCGGTGGTCAAGGGGAATAACCTGAGTCTGGCGGAGAGGGATATTGCCGGAGCAGGGCATTGGCTGGAAATGCAATATGATGCGGCACTGGATAAGTGGGTCTTGCAGAATCCCGCAAATGGCATAAATGCTGAAAGTACTAAAATAACGTACTGGAGCGAATCATGATTGCATATGCATCAATGCTTGGTAACGGCGCACATGCATCAGCAATGCCAAAAAGACGTTATTACAAAAATGTAATATCAGAGACGCTTTATTCAAGCCAGTCTGTCATTCCTGTCATGATGTCCGGAACGGTACCTTGTGGAACAGTAACGAGCAATATTACAACGAATAGCAGTGCAGCTTATGTTCTCTGGAGCCAATCTACGTATGCATATCACCCTTACTACAACACAGGAAGTCGCTATAACAAATATACGTTTGCAGAATCTATTGTACCCGGGCGTTATCGCTTGGAGTTCTCGATTTCACAAATGGGTGCATCGACAGTATCAGATCACAAGATTAATTTTTTTTACGATGATGGTACAAAAGAAACCATATGGACGTATGGAAAGTATGGCAGTGCAAACATTGTTGTTGATATCAATGTCACAAAAACACTCACTGGCATCGAGTATGCGTACAGTTGTTCGTATAGTGGAAAGGATCGCGGTGATGAATTTGTTTCCGGGATGAAACTGTGCCCTGCAGCTACTGTTATAGTCGAGGTAAAAGAAAATGTTGATTATGATTTTTACGTCGATGGCTTACAAACTTTTTTACCGATGGGGATGGTATGACAACAAGTAATTTATCAAATATAAACTTTATGTCACTGGTGCAATATAACGCACTTGAAACGAAAAACAGCAACGAAATTTATAACGTTGAATGCGCTGTCGTCGTTGATTATTACAATGACGGTACGAACTGGTATCGGCAATGGTCTGACGGCTGGGTGGAGCAGGGAGGGGAAATTGTATCCAACAATAGCTCGCAAGTGTATACATTTCTCGTGCCTTATTCTGACACAACCTATGCCATTACCATGTCTCAACTTGCCGGTAATGTAGGTACTTCATCAAACGGACAAATTATAGAAAGGACAAATGCCCAATCTTTTACTGCAAAATTTCCGTCAGGTAGTGCCAATATAAATTTTTGTTGGTTTGCATGTGGCCACTAAATGCAATTATGACATGATGCAGACACAGCTGACAGAAATACAGACTCAGAGGCAAGTTTGTAATTGACTGGGTATAGAGCCAGGTCGTACTACCATGTTTGTCATTCCCTTTGAAATATTGCATGGTTCAATAAACAGTTACTGCATACGTTATTCTCAAATGAATCTGGACTGCCGCGAAAACCGTGGAAGGAAGGCCGGTTTTTGCGGCAGAGCCAGTTCACTTAAAAAACGCTACATCACCGGGAGATTCACAGAATATCCCGTCAATTTTTCACCTGTGTGACAGGTGGAGTCTGTTCCCATCCCCCGCCTAAAGCCAGAAAGACACCGATCTGGTCGTTGACGAGTTTGGCGCTGGATGCAGCATAGGCGCTTTCGTCGTTGGCAAGCGTCCGTTCGGCGTCCAGTGTCGCCAGAAAGTCGATGCGGCCGTGTTTGTAGAGGCGGTGTGCCTGATCGGCTGCGAGGGCACTCTGGTCGCGGGCGGCTTTCAGAAGGGCGTTCCGGTCGAGTTCACGGGCGTAGCTGGTCAGGGCGCTTTCGGTTTCTTTCAAGGCATTCAATACGGAGGCATCAAAGCGGGCAAAGGCGGCCTGATGTTCGGCCTTGGCCTGTTTGATCCGGCTGCGGGCGGTTCCCGTGTCGGGGATTGTCCATGAAATGAGAGGTCCGATGCTCCAGCGGTATCCGTTGTTCTGGTCGAAGCCATTCATCCGTCCGGTAAAGCCTCCACTCAATCCAAGGTTGATTTTTGGGTACAGGTCAGCCGTAGCCACGCCGATACGGGCACTCGTCGCAGCCAGTTTGCGTTCGGCCTGACGGATGTCGGGACGGCGTTTCAACAGGGCGGCTCCATCGCCGACGGGGATGGCTTGAGTGAGTTTTGGCGCTGTTTTGCATTGCCCGATAGTGGCGACCAGTGCGTTGGGGAGTTCTCCCGTCAAAACAGCCAGTTTGTACAGGGCGATTTTCTGCTGTGCCTGCAAGGGCGGCACGGCAGCACGCAGGGATTCATACTGGGCACGGGCGCGGGAAACGTCCATTGCGGTTCCCCGCCCGCCACGGGTCAGTTGCCGGGTGGTGTCCAGAAACTGTCGTTGCAGTTCGGCCGAATGTTCGGCGATACCGATGCGCTGGGCGGATGAACAGGCGTCGGCGTAAGCCTTGGCAGTGTCGGCGGCGACGGTGATGCGGGTCACGTCGAGGGCGGCCTGTGCGGCATCGGTATCGGCTGACGCCGCTTCGATTCCGCGAGCGATCTGGCCGAAAAGGTCAAGCTGGTAGGAGACGTTCAGGCTACCGTCGAATTTCCATGCATCGGAAAAACGGTTCCCGAATCCGTGGGAAGCGGCGGAGGATCGTCCAAAGGCAGGTTCGGCGGAAACGGAGACTTGAGGAATGGTGCCCATAGCCGCTTCTTCAAGGGCAGCACGGGCACGCGCCAGATTGGCGGATGCTACGCGCAGGTCTGTGTTGTTCGACAGCGATTTTTCAATCAGGGAATTCAAAACGGGGTCGTCGTACAGCTTCCACCAGTGATCCGGCAGGGCATCGGTCTTGAACACTTTTTCCTGTGCGGAAGCGAAAGTACCGGCTGCACCGGGTTTGTTGATATCAGCATTTTCGGGGATTTTATAGTCCGGACCGACTGTCGTACAGCCGACCATGCCGACACAAACGAACAGTGGTGCCAGTTTCGCAATGAGAAGTTTCAAACGCATGGCTTATCCTTATTTCGCTGTTTTGTCGCTGGCGGTGACTGTCACGTTTTCGGAAGGAAATACCTCGATGGTGACCGTTTGTCCGGCGACGAGTTTTGTGTCTTTGGGCAGATTGTCGAATTCAACGCGAACCGGGATGCGCTGGACGAGACGGACCCAGTTGAAGGCCGGATTGATGTTCTGGAGAAGGTTGCTGCCGGTGGTGCGCTCGCGGTCGGCAATGCCCCGGGAGACACTGTTGATGTGGCCTTCCAGTACCGTATCGCTGCTCATGAGTTTGACGGTTGCCCTGTTGCCTTCAGTGATATTGGGAAGCTTGGTTTCCTCGAAATAGCCTTCTGCGTAGTAAGAATTTCGGTCAACCAGTGCCATGACGGCTTTGCTGGCGGTGACGTAGGAACCGGTACGCAAATCAAGATTGGTGACGGTGCCGTCAACGGCGGCAAGCACTTTCGTCCGGTCGAGGTCGAGCTGGGCCTTGTCACGGTTGACGACAGCCTGCAGGAGGGCGGCACGGGCTTCTTCCACGCGGGATTGTCCCTGTTCGGTCACTTCGGTGGCGACGAGGTCTTTCAGTTCCCTGTTACGGTTGGATTCCCGGATGGCCTGAGCCAGAGTGACCTTTGCGGCTTCTTCGGCGGCTTTGGCCTGTCTCAATGCCAGTTCGAAACGGGCCGGATCGATTTCAAACAGAACATCACCGACACTGACCTGCTGGTTGTCCCTGACGTTGATTTTGACGACCTGACCGGTCACGTCCGGAGCGACCTGAACGACGTCGGCCTTGATACGCCCGTCGCGGGTCCATGGGTCGTTTTCATAATGAATCCAGAGACGCCATCCAATGAAGAGGGCCACAAGGACAACCAGTATGGTGATCAGGTAACGTCTGAGAACGTTCAGGGATATTTTTGAGAACATAGTTAAAACCTGCCGAATTTGTATAAAGTCACTAAAAGACCGAGTACGACGAAAAAGAGGGCGACATCGAAAAGAGGCGGATGCCAGATGTGACGGTAAAAACCCTTACGGGCCAGAAAAAGGCTGATCAATCGTGTTGCGACGAGCGCAATCAGCGAGGTGAGCATCAGCACGGGAAAATACATGCCGAAGAAACTGAATTCTCCAGTCATACAGCCTCCTTGAAAACCAGAGTTTGGGGATAATAGGGTGAGGCATCTGGAAACAGGTCGCGCCGTATCCCGGTAAGGGCTGCGATGGCCGAGTTTTGCCGGATGCGGGAAGGCATGTTGCAGACCGATTGCAGCATGTCGTCGATTTGTTCGAGCATGGCATCCTGTTCGGACGGTTCATGCGAACGCTTGCCGAAATAGTCGGAGATGGCCTTTAAAAGCGGGGCGATATCGATGCCGTTTCGTTCCAGCCGGGAGCGCATATGCATCAGGTAAACGATGTTGACACCAATGCGCATCTGTCCGAAAAGGCTGGCGATAGCGTTATCCTTGTCGGAACCCAGTCCGGAAAGGCGGGGTGCGATAACGGTCAGGCGGTCGATCATGCGTACCGAGGTCTGGATGACTGGCGGCGGTGTCCGGGTGGATTTGGCCAGCTGCGAAATTTCATCGCTGACGCTGGCAAGGAGCCGTTTCGTTGTCCATTCAGCATCGAACGAACGGAATATCATGGCGGATATGAGCGCCATCGTGATGCCGATACACTGGGCGAAAACCTGCCCGTTCATGAAAGAGGTGGCGTTTGCCATATCCAGATCGTACATGGTCGTCGTGGACCAGATGCCCATCATGAAGATGGTCGTGCCGAAAGCGGTTGCCGGACGTGCCATAAAGATGCCTCCGATGATGACAAAAGGGACGAAAAGCAGCATGAGCGATTCAAAGGAATGCGTGCTGTACATGACGACGAGCAGGTAAAAGCCAGCGGGCAAAAGCGAATAAATCGTAAAGAGAAGCACTTTCTTCAGAGCGGCGACGGAATTATCGTTGCGGATGAAAGAAAGGTAAAAAATACTTGTCATCATCGGGGCACAAAAACCGGCTGTCCATCCGCTCGCTACCCAGAAGAGCGACGCCAGCATGATGGAAAAAACAGCCGAGGCAGAGACAAGCAGGGCCAGATGGCGGTCTTTGGTCAGCTGGTTGAGCGAGACGGGTATGGTTTTTGGCGACACAGGGGCCTTTCCCTTAAGGCAATCATCTATGGCGCGTCGCTGGTCAGCACAATTTTCACGGGACGTGATCAGTTTTTCGAGATTGCTCGCCAGATGAACGATCAGGACTTCGTCCCATGAAGAGCTTTGGGTGATTTCAGGCAAGCCATGCCTGATCCGTTCACGGAGCCACTGGGCGCTTTCCGGAGTGGGCTTGTCCTCTTCGATCCAGCCGGCGATATTGTCGAGCAGGTATTCCCAATACTCCGGGAGTTTACCGGCTTTCTTCAGTTCCATGACGCTGTCCTCAATCGAGGTTATCAGAGGGATCAGGACAGTCAGGCGATCCTGCAAGAGCCGGATATTGGCAACAGCCCATTTTTCGTTGGAAGTGTCATGAGGAAGGTTGGCGGACAGGACACGCAAGTCGGTAATGATGCGCGCGGCATTCAGCCGGGGAGCATTCCCAAGGGGAGTGTTACCTTTCAAAATAGTGGCTATCCACTGGCGGATGTCTTTCCTGACGGTATCCATCTGGTTGATGACGGTAGAGCCGACATGGCGTGGAAAGATGAGGCCATGTATCAGGATAGCCGAGCCAACACCGATGCCGGTTTCTTCTGCACGGGCGATGGCCATATCGGTGATGTCGTGGACATTGATGAAATTGATGTCACCCAGAACACTGAAGATAATGACCGGTACGGTAAAACCGGCGACGGTATAAACATAGGCGTCCGTCGTTCTTTTCAACATCGAAAAATACATGCACACACCAACCCACAGCGCAATCAGAAAGCACAAGAGCACGGTGTAGTTGACGAAGGAAATAAGCAGAAAAACGGATGCAACCGTACCGAAGAGTGTGCCGACTAGACGTGACATTCCGCGAACGTAAACGCTGCCAGCCATGGACTGGGAAACGATACAGGTTGCCATCGGTGCCCAGAAGGGGCGCGGCAAGCCCAGCCTTAATGCAATGTAGAGCGCCAGCATGGCCGCAAGGAAGCATTTCACTCCAAAAAGGAGTTCTCCCCATGTCGGTTTTTGCAGGTAGTCTTTAAGCATTTTCCATCAGTACAGTTTGATCGACTGGCCCAGTTTTTCCAGCACTTTCAGGCAGGTTTCCAGTTCTGACTGTTCGATATCCTTAAACAGCTCACGACGGAAAGGCCTCATCGCCTCACCGATCTGGTGCACGCGTTTCCGACCGTTATCGGTCAGGGTTAACAGGCGAGCGCGACGGTCGTTGGTGTCTTCCTCACGGCTCAGGAGTTCGGCTGCAATCAGCTGGTCGATGATCCGAACGACCGAAGAAGGGTCCAGCCCCATGGCTTCCGCCACTTCTCCGGGCCTGACACGATCTCCCATGCGGCTGATGACAACGGCTGGCCATGCCGTAGCCTGTGATAAGCCATACCGGGCAGCCACCTTGTCGGCCGCGGTTTTGTATGCACGTGCAACACGGGAAAGGGTGCCGGTAAGCGACATCAGTAACTGATCTTGTTCTTTCATGATGTTAAATAGTTTGCATGCCAAATATTTGAAAACGTAAATATTATCCTTTCAACTATTCATGTCAATAGAATTCGCAGTTTTAAGGAGTGCCTCTTCATGTTTTTGTATCTTTCAGGATATTTTTCCGGTTTCGGTTCGGTTTATGCCGCTTTTCCGTAGTTATTTTCTTTTTGCGAAACAGTCAGCGGTGAATAAGGCAGTGCGTCCGGAAACAGGTCACGGCGGATACCGGCCAGTGCGGCAACCGCATCGTTTTGCTGGATATTGTTATGGCTGGACGCCAGTTGATAAAGCGTGGAATCGATTTTTCCCAGCAAGACCGGCACGTCTTTGCCAGAATCGTCTTTCATACGGTCTTCATAAAAGGCCGAGAGGTCTTCCAGAACCGGATGAACGGGGACGCTCTGACGCTGCAATTTCGGCATCAGGCGCAACAATCGCGTCATGTTCAGCCCGACTCGCAAGTCCGAGAGAATATTCATGGCGGAAAGATAGCCGGGTTCGGTTGCGACTCCGTTTTTACGGGCGAGCGCCAGTCGGGGAGCGAGCAGGCTGATGCCGTCAACCATACGGACGGACACTTCCATCACGGATGGTGCACTGATGGCTTTTCCCAGACGTGAAATGTCTGTCCACATGGTTTTGACCAGCCGCCGTGTGATTGCTTCGATATTGGCGATGCGGAAAAGAGCGGTGAACAGGACGGCCATACCGGTACCGATGGCCTGACTGACTTGTGAATTGATGAAGGAAGTCATGTTGGCCGATCCCATGTCGAACATGGTCAGGGTCGCCAGCGTGGTGAGCATGAACGGGATCATCTTGATCATGGTCGCCGGTTTTGACAGGTAAGTTCCGAACCACAGCAGGAAAGGCGCGAAAACGAGCAACACCATTTCGAAACTGTGCGCGGAAGGCAGGAACAGAAGAAGATAAAGGCCGGCGACCGGGGTGGAGAGCAGCGTGTAAAAAAACTGGATCTTGAGGACGGGAACCGGATTGTCCATCGTGGCAAAGAACATGCAGTACATACCTGCCATCATCGGGGCACAAAAACCCATCGGCCATCCGGAAATGACCCAGAACAGGCACGACAGGGAAGTCGCCATCATCGCGGCGAACGCTGACGAGAGGGCGAGGCGACGGTCCACATGCAGGCTCGTTGTCGAGACTTTTGTCTTGCGGGACTCAGCTGGCGGCATGGCACCGGACAGGCCGATATTGATCTGCCGCCGAAGGTCGAAGCAGTCTTCACAAATGTCCACGAGCCGGTACAGCTCTGCCGCAAGATTGGCAAGCAGCATATCTTCCCAATGGGAATCGGCCACAATGACCGGAGTGGCGTTATCGATACGTTTTCTCAGGCGAATGGCGTTCCCCGGTTCGTTTTCGACTCCGACTACCGCCCAGTCGGCAATGTCGTCCATGAGCTTTTGCCATTCACGCGAGAGCATCCCGGTATTGCTGATCTGAAGGACATTCAGCCGGTCTTCGATAGTCGACAGGATGGGAACCAGTGCGGATAGCCTGTCCTGCAGGGCACGGACTATGTTGGCGGTCCAGCGCAAATTGGAGGTATCGAACGGCAAATGGGTGGACATCATGCGCAGTTCCGTGATGATCTGCGCAAGCTTGTTCAGATCGACGGGATTGTCGGGATCGATTTTCGATTCGGTCAGGACACTGCGGACCCATTGCTGCGCGTCTTTCAAAGCCTGATCAAGCCGTGTGAGAACGATATTGCCGACCCCTTTCGGGAAGACGAGGCTGTGAACAAGGGCGGAACAGGTAATCCCGAGGGTGATTTCCTCGACACGTGCCAGCGCGACATCGTAAATGGACGATATGGACAGGGCGGAAACGTCAACGAGCGAGGGAAGTGCGATCAGGGAAACGGAGTATCCCGATAGTATGAAGGCATATGCGCGGGGAGTGCGGTCGAGCATCGATACATAAAGACAGAAACCGATCCATACACCGAAAACCAGACACAGCAGTACCGAATAATTGATGAACGTCGGAATGAAAATGACAGTCGCCAGCGCGCCGATGAATGTGCCAATGACCCGGTAAAGGGCTTTTGACCGTACTGCCCCGGCAATCGGCTGGGCGACGACGTATGCGGTCAGCGGTGCCCAGAACGGACGTGGCAATCCAAGCCGGAAGGACAGGTACAGTGCCAGCATGGCACCGATAAAACTTTTAAGGGAAAAAATCCAGGCTTCCCGGTCAGGCATTGTAATCATGCTGCTTTCACGGAAACCCTTTGTCGTTCGATGGATGCGCCCAGTGTTTTGAACACGTGCATGCAGGTATCCAGTTCTTTTTCCGTCAAACCTTGCAACAGCTCGCGACGCAGGGGAATCAGCGCCGACTCGATCTGTTTCACTTTCTTGTGGCCTTCAGGGGTCAGAAAGATCAGTTTTGCACGGCGGTCGTTGGTGTCGTCCCTGCGTTCGATCAGACCGGAACCGGCAAGCAGGTCGATGAGCCGGACAACTGAAGAGGGCTCGATACCGACAGCGTCGGCGATGACTCCGGGACGCACGCCATCACCCATCCGGCTGATGGTGACGATCGGCCATGCGATGGCCTGGGTCAATCCATATTGTGCGGCTACCTTGTCGCAGGCAGCCTTGTAGGAACGCGATACCTGCGTCATCGTGATCATCAGTTCCATCAGGGAACGGTCGTTTGTGAGCATGATTTCTTATTCACATCAAAAATGATTCTGATACATATTATTCGCATACGAAGTATATTGTCAATTAAATATAAGCGGAGAGGCATTTTCGGGATTTTCAATGCATTGGTATATGGATTATTTTCCGTGTTTGAAAAACCGTGTTGCAAAAAAAATGGATTGGCGACATGCTTTTTATATATGGGCCAGGAAGCGTGATGGTGGATGTGAAACCGTCTCTCCCACAAGAAGGCGTTTGGGAAGCGGATGGCGAAGGAAAGGATTCACTGGCAACCGGCAAGATAATGTCATGGGCAAAAGTGAGCACTGTTTCAGCTTCAGTTAGTCTCTCCGCTTCTGTCCGGATGGAAGGAATATCACCTTCACATCATCCGGAAAAATATGATGTTCTCGTTGAGCGCTTTCCTTCTTCAGAAGGAATACCGGAAGGGATGGCAAAGGTACTCGATATGTTGCAACAATCGATTAAACCTGCAAAAACTGATGCTGGAGAGAATGAAGAAAAAACGGAGAAAAAGTAAAAAAGGAAGGACTGTAACGATCAGAATGGCTGAAAATCTTTTCAAATTTGTAACTTTTTTTCTTTTTCCAGCAGGAAATTGCCGTTTCGATTATTCTTCACCGTATATTGTTTTGTCTGGAGAAAAGTCATGAACAGCCAATCCGTTTTCACCAAGAGCTTCAAGACAGGCCTGTTTTTTGCTGCCGCCCTGTTTTTCGTTATAGGGACGGTTTATGCTGCCGATACGAAAACGGCCACAAACAAGGACGGTGAACCGTGTCAGCTGACGCCGGTTGAAAAATATCTGGAACGTCATCCCGAATCGCAATGGCCCCCTTCCCGCCGTGAAGAGATCAGGCGTTGCGATAATGCTCTAGACCAGCAAAAAGGAGTGAATCCTTCAGCACAGGAAAAGAAAACGCAAAAAAAATAACAAAAAAGCGAAAACCCGCCTTCATCAGGCTGATATATAAAAACCGGATTTGACCAGCTATCGTGCAAATCCGGTTTTTATATTTGTATAAGGTGAAGAGTATTGGCGCATTCGTTATAATGCTGTTTTACCCTTGTGAATCCTGTCATGCCTTTTTCACCCGAACTTTTACTGCCTGCCGGTTCTGTCGAAAAGATGCGCGCTGCGTATGATTTCGGCGCGGATGCCGTTTATGCCGGCCAGCCCCGTTACAGCCTTCGGGCCCGAAACAACGAGTTTTCCACGTATGAGACGCTGAAAGAAGGGATCGATGAAGCGCACCGGCGCGGCAAGCAGTTTTACGTCGCCAGCAATATCTATGCTCATAATTCCAAACTGAAGACGTATCTGGACGACATGGCTCCGGTTATCGGCATGAAGCCGGATGCGCTGATCATGGCCGATCCGGGTCTGATCATGATGGTCCGGGACAAATGGCCCGAAGTGCCGGTGCATCTGTCGGTTCAGGCGAATGCAATCAACTGGGCGGACGTTAAGTTCTGGCAGAGGATGGGGCTCACACGCGTGATTCTTTCCCGTGAACTGTCGCTGGATGAGGTTAGCGAAATCAGGCAGAGATGTCCGGATATGGAACTGGAAGTGTTCGTCCATGGCGCGTTGTGTGTTGCTTATTCGGGACGTTGCCTGCTTTCCGGTTATTTCAATCATCGTGATTCGAATCAGGGTACATGCACGAATTCCTGCCGGTGGAATTACAAGATCACGAACGCTGAAGAAAATGTCTGCGGTGACGTGTTGCCGCTCGATATGGCACAGATCATGGAACAGGCAGAGACCTTGCCGTCGGCAATGGGCAATATCCCGCGCCATCCGGCTGCAGACAGGGTTTACATGATCGAGGAAGGCAAGCGTCCCGGACAGCTTTTGCCGATCATGGAAGACGAACACGGCACTTATATCCTGAATTCAAAGGATTTGCGGGCGGTCGAACATATCGAACGGCTTGTCAAAATCGGCGTGAATTCCCTGAAGATCGAAGGCCGGACAAAATCGATTTATTACGTGGCGCGTACCGCTCAGGTATACCGCAAGGCGATAGACGATGCGGTGTCAGGGCGTCCGTTTGATACGACGTTGCTGGGTGCCTTGCAGAGCCTTGCCAATCGGGGTTATACGGACGGTTTTTACCAGCGCCACCATACGCAGGATTACCAGAATTACATGACGGGCGCTTCCGAGCTGAACAACAGCCATTACGTCGGCGACATTGTCGAGGCGCAAAACGGCTGGGCTACCGTTCTTGTCAAGAACCGCTTTGCTGTTGGCGATACACTGGAGGTCTATCATCCGGATGGCAATGCCGTGCTGCCTTTGAAAAACATGCAGAATGAAGAGGGGGTAGCGGTTGATGTTGCGCCCGGCAGCGGTCATCGTGTCCTGATTCCGCTGGAAGACAAATACAAGGGTGCGTTTATCGCCAGAAGATTGTAAAGAGAAAAGAGCAGAACGGACTTATGAGACAAATCGTACTCGATACCGAAACGACTGGCCTTTACGCCAACAATGGCGACCGGATTATTGAAATCGGTTGTGTGGAAGTGCTTTCCCGTCACGTTACCGAGAATCATTTTCACCACTATATCAATCCGGAACGCGATTCCCATCCGGACGCGCTGGCAATTCATGGATTGACGACTGAGTTTCTCTCCGACAAGCCCAAATTTGCCGAGATTGCCCTGGCGTTATGTGACTATATCAGGGGCGCTGAACTCATCATTCACAATGCCCCGTTCGATATCGGCTTTCTGAATGCCGAGCTGGCGCGGCTGGGTATGCCGAAGGTGCAGGAAATTGCAGCGTGCATTACTGACAGTCTGGTCAAGGCACGAGATATGTTCCCGGGACGGAGAAATTCTCTGGATGCCTTGTGCGAACGTTTCGAAATTTCCAACGCACACCGTACCCTGCACGGAGCGCTGCTTGACTCGGAATTGCTGGCAGAGGTTTATCTGGCGATGACGCGCGGTCAGGAAACACTGGAAATCGGGGGGATGTCGCTTGAAGAGGAAGAAGCGGCTGCCAAAGCGGCTCCTCTGTCAAATATCCAAATCGTAGTACTCGCTGCAACAGAAGAGGAACTCGCAAGGCACGAAGAAGTCCTTGACGATATCGAAAAATCCAACAAGGGTGCGCCCTCCGTCTGGCGAACGGAACCGGCGACTGTTGCCGGGACGCTTGAGGCCGAAACCGCGAAATAAAGGAAAAAATCAGGCAGCCCCGACAGCCTTGCAAAAAAGGCTGCGGATGTTGACTTCCTTTTGCCAGCACGCGTGTTCTTCATTGCTGCT
>JAHYZB010000042.1 GCA_019424645.1 Oxalobacter formigenes | reverse complement strand
GTACGCGATCCATCAGCAACATGCCGGTTTCTTTATCGAGTTCATATTTGACCTTGCAGCCCTTCGGAATTTCGATGACGCCGTAAAAGTCCTGCGGATTGACACGTGAGGAAGCGATGTCGTGCCAGATATTCATGTGTTACTCCTTTTTTCTGCTCTTCTTTTGAAAGATATTTTTAACGGGATGTCAGGCACCGATGATTTAAACCGGAACACAGCCTTTTCCCTTTTAGTGAATGCGGCCGGTTTTGACCGGCTGTTCAGTTTCATGGCGTGCCTGTCCATTCGGGATGGGCAAACACACCTTTTCTGCGGGACAGGCTTGACCGGTTGGAACAAGTCTCTTTTCCGGTTTTTGGAGCCGCCCTGAAAAACATGGAATTTTAACAGCTGGTATGGCTTTTTTAAATAAAAATCGCTTTTTTACCGAGGGAAAACGCCGCATTTTTAACTGCCTGTTGCATTTTCCCTCGCCAACGGCCTAAAGCCACTCGTGATATTTGCGGATATAGGCGACTTTCACGACTTCAACCAGCAGGACGTAACCGGCGATGATGGCAAAAAGCCATGCAAAATAAACGCCCGGTAACGGCGACAGGCCGATGGCCGTGCCGAAAGGCGTATAGGGAATGAACGTCGTCAATGCAATTCCGGCGGCACTGGCGAGGATGACCGCCATCGATGCCCTGCTTTCGATGAAGGGCACATGCGGCGTACGGATCATTTGCATGATGAGCGTCTGGCTCCACATGGATTCGATGAACCAGCCTGCCTGGAACACGGCGATGAACAGGATTTGCTGTTCCACTCCAAGGGTATGGAAAGGCCCTCCCACAACGGCAGGACAGATGACGAAGAACATCAGCAAAAACGTCACGATGTCGAAAATGGAGCTGACGGGCCCGACATGCAGCATGAAGCGGCCGATGGAAGACGCTTCCCATTTCTTCGGCGCCATGAGTTCGGTCTTGTCGACGTTATCCCAGGGCAAGGCGACGTTGACGCAGTCATAGATCAGGTTCAGCAATATGATCTGGACAGCGGCCATCGGCAGAAACGGCAGGAAAATGCTGGCGGCCAGTACGGAAAACATGTTCCCGAAGTTCGAGCTGGTCGTCATCTTGATATATTTGATCATGTTGCCGTAGGTCTTGCGGCCTTCGACGACGCCCTGTTCCAGTACCATGAGGTCTTTTTCCAGCAGGATGACGTCGGCCGATTCCTTGGCGATATCGACGGCGGTATCGACTGAGATACCCACGTCGGAGGCTTTCATGGCCGAGGCGTCGTTAATGCCGTCACCCATGTAACCGACGACATGCCCGTTTTCACGCAACATGCTGACGATGCGCGCTTTCTGCTGTGGCGAGAGTTTGGCGAAAACGTCCGTTTTTTCAACGGTTTCCGACAAGGTGGCGTCGTCCATGTCTTCGACATCGCTGCCCAGGACGATGTTGCCGGTTTTCATGCCGACCTGACGGCAGATGGCACTGGTGACGAGGTCGTTGTCGCCGGTCAGGATCTTGACGTTCACGCCGTGAGCATTCAGGGCGGCAATCGCGGCCTGTGCGCTTTCTTTGGGCGGATCGAGGAAGGCCAGATAACCCATCAGCACCATATCCGATTCATCGGCCACCGAAAAGGTCGGCGTTTTGACGGTCGAGTTTTTCCGGGCGATGGCAATGACGCGCATGCCGTCGTCATTCAAATCTTCCACCATGATCCGGATTTCATCGATCACTGCATCAGTCAGTTCGATGACTTCTCCGCGATATTCGGCATACCGGCAAACGGACAGCATTTCCTCGACAGCGCCCTTGGTGATCAACGTCGTGCCACCGGCAGGACTCGTGACGACCACACTCATGCGGCGGCGTTCGAAATCGAAGGGGATTTCGTCGATTTTGGCGTAGCTGGTCGACAGCCGTCGCAGGGATGGTTCGTTTTCGCTTTCCTCGTTTGTCCGCTCGATGATGGAAATGTCCATCAGGTTTTTGAGGCCTGTCTGGTAAAAGCTGTTCAAAAAGGCGAATGACAGGACGCGCACGTCTTCGGCCCCGTGAATGTCCAGATGGCGTTCAAGGATGACCTTGTCACGCGTCAGGGTCCCGGTCTTGTCGGTACACAATACGTTCATCGATCCAAGGTTCTGGATGGAGGACAGGTTCTTGATGATGGTTTTCTTCCTGCTCATCGCAACCGCCCCTCTTGCCAGACAGGTCGTGACGATCATCGGCAGCATTTCTGGCGTGAGTCCCACGGCTATCGAGATGGCGAAGAGCAGCGCTTCCATCCAGTCGTCCTTGGTGATGCCGTTGATGACGAATACGATGGGTACCATGACGAGCATGAAGCGGATCAACAGCCATGAGACGGAGCTGATGCCTTTTTCAAAACCGGTCGGCTCGCGTTTGGCATCGAGCGAGCGGGCAATACCGCCGAAAAGGGTCTGGTTGCCGGTCAGGACGACGACGGCTTCGGCACTGCCACTGATGACGTTGCTTCCCATGAAAACCAGATTGCCGCACTCGGTTACGGCTTTTCCGTCTGAAATGTCGACGACATGCGGTGTTTTTTCGACCGGTTCACTCTCCCCTGTCATGGCGGATTGCGAGATGAACAGGTCTTTGGCCTTGATGATGCGGCAATCGGCAGGAACCATGTCACCGGCTGCCAGAAGGACGATATCGCCGACGACGACGTCTTCCATCGGGATTTCCTGCCGGCCACTGTACTGCCGGAGGACAGCGGTCGTATTCTTGACCATGCTGGTCAGTTTTTCGGCAGCATTATTGCTGCGCGTTTCCTGGACGAAGCGCAAGACACCGGACAGGAGAACCATTGTCAGGATGACGACAATGGTCATGAAGTCCTGTTCGCCTGTCGATGGCAGGACGACGTCGGTCACGAAGGAAACGGCAGCCAGTACGGTCAGTATGGCCGTAAACGGGTTGACGAACGCTTCGGCGAGCCGTCGGGGAAACGATTTGTGTTTGCCGGTGTCAACGAGGTTGCTGCCCCAGTCTTCCCGGTTTCGTTCAACGGTTTCGGGGTTGGCGATGCCATCGCAACCCGAGTGATAAGCACGCAGGACATCCTCTGCCGGGAGTGTCGCGTCATACATGAGCCGTTGGAAAGCAGCGTTCGGTTTGACTGCTTTTTGCGTCTTGATACTGGATACGGTTTTGCCGTTCATAATTGTTCCTCCAGTTATTCTGGATGGGCTGGGTCGTGCAAAGACTGACCGACGGGCAAAACGAAGGGATTATGGGCGAAAAAAACCGTTGCGAAGGCTGCTACAAATCGCTGACGATGTGCCCGTCAGGTCTGGTCTTTCTGCTACTGTCCGGGTCCATTTTTTCACCTTGAGTGAAGATTGTTGAAAAGGCTGAAACGATATTCCAGCCAACCATATTCGACGGGATTCACTTTAATCCTGTTTGCACGAATCATCAAGCAGGATACCGCCGTAAAGCATCGGGAGTTTAATGATGCGTCAAAGGAATGTCAATCTGTACAGCGGTTTTATTTCCCCATAAAAAACAGGATGTTGCGTTTGTGTCGAAGATTCAGCCCGAAAATTTCCCTCATGAAATTTTTGCTCCCGGATATTGTCGTAGAGGCGGATGGAGGTGTTTTCAAAACAAAAAATCCGGCAGGAATTGCCGGCCGGATTTTTCATGAACGAAACTTTTACCGTCAGGCACCCGCCTTGTTGATCCGCAAACGCGGCATGGGCGGGAATGACGGCTTGTACCAGTCCACTTCGACCATGATCTGTCTGGTCACGTCGGCATGCTTGTTGTAACCCAGGGTATCGTCGGCAGGCACGACAGCGGCAACGCCCCTGTTCTTTTTCAGCCAGGAACGGACGGCGGCACTGACGATGTCGCCGATTTCATTGTCCAGTTTTTTCTGGTACAAGGCCATCTGCTGCTGGTAAAAGGATTGCGCCTGTGCAATGGCACGTGCCCCTTCCGGTGTATTTTCCCGGCCACGGTACATGGTTCTCACATCGTCGATGCCCCGGTGAAGGATGGTTTGTACCGTTTTGATATATTGGGCGGCGGCACGACCCGGCAACGAGCGTTCGGCCAGCGCTTCCATATCGAGGACAACAACCGGTTTCCGGGTTGTCTCGCGGTGTTTTTTGATAGCCTTGTAAGCGACTGGAATCAGTACGGCTGCCACGGCCAACATCACTCCCATACGTTTCATGGTATTCGATTCCCTTCTAATGTTTGACAGAAAAACGATTCGCTTTTTAAAAATATCACTTTTACGCCTGGTCCGGTTTACCCAATCGTGAAAATTTCAGTTTCAGAGAGAGAAAACGATTTTTTTGTATCGTATGAGGCACGTTTTTCCTTTTTACCCTCCTCACATTTTATCGATGGATTGTGACAGCCCGAATCCGGCTTTTCCGTTTTTTTTCACGGAAGCCGCCAAAAACGTTTTCCGCTTACCATGAGCTGAATACGAATGCCTTCTGGCGCATCCATGCATAAATGGCGACGGCAATCGTTATGATCATATTGAAAGCGAACGGGAACTCCTGCGACGGGAAGCCCAGAAGGCCTGCAAAAAAGCTGATGATGAACGGGCAGAGCAGGATGGCGATATAGTTCATCGCCATGATGAAGGCGAGTGCCATCGTGACTTTTTCCGGCACGGCCATGTGCGTGGCTTTTTCATAGACCCACGGCTGGATGACGCCATAACCGAGCCCTGCCAGTATGCATCCGGGGGCGATCAGCCATTCGATCGGGGCAATCAGGATCAGTCCCAACCCGATGGCCATGGAAAGATAGCTGAAGAAAAGCGTGGTGTCCTTGAATCTCGCGACAATCGGTTTCAAAAAGAGGCCGGGCAGCATGATGGCGAGGAAAAACAGGGAAATCATGGTACCGGCGTTGCCGCTGGTGAAGTGATGTTCTTCCATCAGAAACGGCAGGTTATACACGACGACAAGGTTCAGGTAGGTCGCCAGTCCATACAGGGCCATCGTTTCAACCAGATTGCCGACCATGAATCCGGATTTGGTCTTGACGGTCGATTCGGTATTCCTGTCCGCCGAGACGAGCATGCTGGTGCTTCCCGCATCCTTGTCGTTTTTCATGCTGCGCGCCAGAAAGACCGACAGGACCAGGGAAATGGCAGGCAGGAGGTAAACGACAAACGGCAGGCGCCAGTTCACTTCAGCCAGATAGCCGGTGAGAACGGTTGCCACGACAAGGGTCAGGTTGGTGATGGCCGAGCTGTAACCGAACTGTTTCAAACGTTCGTCCCCGACGAAGAAGTGGGAAATAAGACCGGTGGACAGCGGTACGATCAGACCCGAACCGATGCCGAGAATGGCGGAAACGATGATCAGCTGCCACATTTTGTCGGACACGAAATACAAAATCCCTGAAAGCAGGAATATGCCCAGACCGATTCTGAGCAGTACCATATTGTTGACCTTTTCGGTCAGCCGCCCGGCAATGAGGACAAACGGGATGATCATGAGGGATGGCAAGGAGGTCAGCATCTGGATATCCAGTTCGCTGGACTTCGGGAAAATGTGGGTCAGTTGTCCCAGAATCGGTGATACGGCCAGGCCGGGCAAGGCGTTCAAGGCAGAGATCGACCAGATTCCGATCAGGGTAATTAGTGATATGGTTGTCGCCCCCACACCTGTTTTTATTTTCATAACCTCATCCATCCAGTTCGTTAGTCTTAGCCATCAGGCGATCAGTCTTCAGTAAACCAGATTTATCCAAAACAGGTTTGCGCTAACTCATTGCATGAGAATTTGTAACAAAAATTTGGAAAAATGAAACGTTCAGGTGACAAAAAAGCAAAAAATACGGGTGTTTCATCCGACCGGTTTTATCTCAAGGACGAAGCGGTTCAATTCGTTTATATTGAACCGGATGCCGAGGCTCTTTTGTTACTGTAACGAAGAGCCCGCTTTTTTGAATGTTGGCCGCCCTTTTATTTGTCATTTGCCGAAACATGTCCAGCCTGACCAAAATTTTGCGTTTTACCCTGATTGTCCTGCTGCTTGGCGTAGTGGCCGGCATGATCGGGATGCTGCTGGGTTATGTGCTGTTTGAAACCCAGTCGCTGGCCTTCGGCTACAGTGCAGGCCCGGATCATGAAAACTATCTGGAAGCGATTCAGGCGTCCTCCCCTCTGCGGCGGGTAATGGCTCTGGTCGTGTGCGGACTGATCGGCGGGATCGGCTGGTTTCTCCTTTCACGTTACGGCAGGAAAACGCCCGGCCTGAAACAGGCTGTCGATGCGGAAAAACCGGATATGCCCGGTATTGAAACGGTCGCAAACGCCCTTTTGCAGATCGTTACCATCGGTATCGGCTCGCCTTTGGGCAAGGAAGGTGCGCCGCGAATGGTCGGCGCGCTGGTGGCGAACAGGGTCAGTAACTGGTTCCGTCTGGATCGTGAGGATACGAGGCTGTTGATGGCTGCCTGTGCCGGTGGCGGCTTTGCCGCCATTTACAATATCCCGATTGCCGGAGCGCTTTTTGCGCTCGAAGTGCTGCTGATGGGCGCCCGGCTCCGCTGGATTGTCGTCACGTTTTCCATATCCGTCATCGCAGCCTTCACTGCCCGCTGGGGATTGGGAAACGTTCATCAATATACGATTGTTTCGCCTTTGAATTTCGAGTGGGATTTATTGCTCTGGGCACTGGCAAGCGGCCCGCTTTTCGCCTTTGGCGCACTCGTTTTCATGCGGATGACCGATGAAGCCCGTGCAAAAGCCCCCACGCAATACAAGATCATTGCCTTCAATATACTCAACTTCACGATACTGGGCATATTGATGGTCTTTTTGCCTGAACTGGCGGGTAATGGCCGAATCGCGGCACAACTCGGCTTTACAGGACAAATGACGGTTTTCTTCGCCACCGTTTTACTGGCAGGAAAAGTGCTGGTCGAGTGGGGCAGCCTGCGTGCCGGGGCACAGGGTGGCCTGCTGACACCGAGTCTGGCCAATGGTGCGCTTTTGGCGATCATCACAGCCGGTGCATGGAGTCATTTTTTCCCGGATAACGCTTTGGGGGCATTTGCCATCGTCGGCGCTTCCACTTTTCTGGGGATTGCCCGAAAAATGCCGATTACCGCGATTGTCCTTTTGCTTGAAATGACTCAGGTGGATTTGAAACTGATAATTCCGATGGTGGTTTGCATGGGATCGGCAAAACTGGCGGAAACGCTCTGGATGCGTTATCGGGTTCGATTATAAAAATATTTAATAATAACCGGCTATTATTTTCAATCGTTCAGGATATAAAGATAATGAAACGGTTTCAGGGTTTTTATAATGTTTTTATGAAATATGGGTTGATATAAAAAATATTGTCTCTGTGTTACTTCATAAAATGGACTGAATAAAGAATTAGTCAAAAAAATTCATCAGAACCAAATCCGTTTTATATTTTCAATAATGCTCATTGATTCGGGGGCCAGTTCTCCCGTTTTACGGCGGGTTTCCCGGGCTTTTTCAGCCCAGTAATGGGCTTTTTCGTCATCTCTCGGCAAACCCAATCGGTTGAGGTGATACCCGTAATAAAGACGTTCCATGGCCATGGGGTTTCCATTTTCAGCCGATTTGAAGTACCAATAAATCGCCTGTTTATAATCCTTGGGAACACCAGTTCCATCCTCATAATCACGAGCCAGATTATATTGGCCTTTTGCATTATCCAATTGAGCTGATCGTAAATTCAATTCAAACGCTTTTTGACGGTCTTTTTTTACTCCCTTACCCCAGTAATACATGAAAGACAAATTAACCATTGCACCTGAATGCTCCTGCTCCATAGCCTTTTCATACCATTCTCTGGCTTTTTTCAAATCTTTCGGGACACCATCGCCATATTGATAAGAATATCCAACATTGTACTGGGCATTCTTGTATCCATTTTCGGCAGATTGAAGATACCATTTGAATGCTTTCTTTTTATCCTGTTTGACAATCAATCCAAGATCGTACATGGTTCCCAATCCGTACTGTCCTCTTGGATTCCCTTGTCTGGCTGACTCCAGAAATAAATCAAATGCCTTTTGAATGTCTTTTGGAACGGCTAACCCTTCCCGATACATATATCCTAGAGCTGCCTGAACATCGGGATTATTTCTGGCGTCCGTTTTTTGAAAATAAGGTAAAGCTTTTTCATATTGCTGTTTTTTGAACAGGTTTAATCCTTTTTCTATATCACCGGCATAAACATCCAAACCGAGTGACAAGAAAAAGATAATAAATATGAACGCTGCATTTCCGAAGAAACGATTAATCATATTTAGCTTTAAAGTATTCAGCAACAATCTGTTTTATTGATAGGTATATCAAAACAAAATCACTTTGATGTTTTCTATAATGCTCATTGACTCGGGAGCTCTCTCACCTGTTTTTCGACGGGTTTGTCTGGCTTTTTCTGCCCAGTAATGCGCTTTTTCATCGTCTTGTGGCAAACCTATTCGTTTAAGATGATATCCGTAATAAAGACGTTCCATAGCCATCGGCTCTCCATTTTCAGCAGCTTTGAAATACCAGTAAAGAGCCTGTTTTTTATCCTCGGGAATACCATTGCCACTTTCATAAGCACGACCAAGATTATATTGGGCACTTTTATTTCCCATATTGGCAGCTTTTTGATTCAGTTCTGCAGCTTTGACACGATCTTTTTTGATCCCTTTCCCCCAATAATATAAAAAACCAAGATTTACCATAGCGGAAGAATGCTTTTGCACTATCGCCTTTTCGTACCATTCGATAGCTTTATCATAATTCTTTTTAACTCCATCACCATCCGCATAAGACAAGGCCGTATTGTATTGAGCCGAGCTGTCTCCATTTTGAGCCGCATACAATGTCCATTTAAAGGCTTTTTCCTTGTCTGCTTTTACAAAATATCCATTGTAATACATGGTTCCCAATCCAAATTGACCGCGCGGATTGTTTTGCCTTGCGGATTCCAGAAATGATTGAAAGGCTTTTTGCCGGTTTTTTTCTACTCCCAAACCGTCCCGGAATATGAATCCCAATGCGGCCTGCACACGGGCATCATTTGACGCATCAGATGCTTCCAGATAGGGAATGGCTTTTTCGTATTGTTTCTTCTGAAAGAAATTTAGCCCCTTTTCTACATTTCCAGCATATATACTGAAACTGAAAAGAAAAAAGAAAAGGAGAATAAATATAATTCTTGCATTCTTGAAAGAACGATTGATCATATTTATCCAATTGAGCTTGAAAAACAATTTGTTTTGTAAAATGGTGGTATCAGAACCAGATCATTCTGACTTTTTCAATGACAGACAATGAACGCGGATCGACTTCTCCCGTTTTTCGGCGGGTTTGACGGGCTTTTTCTGCCCAGTAATGGGCTTTTTCATCGTCTCTCGGCAGACCTAATCGGTTGAGGTGATAGGCTTCATAAAGACGTTCCATAGCCATGGGATCACCGTTTTCAGCGGCTTTAAAGTACCAGTAAACTGCTTGCTTGTAGTCTTTGGGAACACCAGTTCCGTCTTCGTAATCCCGACCCAGATTGAATTGACCTTTTCTGTTTCCCAACGCTGCCGCCAGTTTGTCCAGTTCCGCTGCTTTGTTACGATCTTTTTTTACGCCTTTTCCCCAATAATACATAAAGGATAAACCAACCATGGCATTCGAATGTCCTTGAATCATTGCTTTTTCATACCATTCTCTGGCTTTTTTGTAATCTTTGGGAATTCCCTCTCCATGTACATAAGACCAGGCTACATTATTTTGAGCTGATTTGTCACCATTTTGTGCAGCATGAAAATACCACTTGAAAGCCTTTTCTTTATCACTTTTAACAAATAAACCTTTATCATACATTGATCCCAAACCAAATTGACCACGCGGATTGTTTTGTCTGGCCGACTCAAGAAATAACAGAAAGGCTTTTTGATAATCTTTTTCGACTCCCAGCCCATCCCGATACATATATCCCAATGCAGCCTGCACTTGTGGATCGTTTATGGAATCAGTAGCTTGAAGATAAGGCAAGGCTTCTTCGTACTGTTTCTTTTCAAATAAATCCAGTCCTTTATTTATGGTATCGGCGGCTTGAAGGTTCAGGCTGAATGAAATCAAAGAGAGGATAAATATAATTCTGATATTTTTAAATAAAAAATCAACCATATTTATCCTCTGTCAAATTTAAATAACAATTATTTTAGCGTTAAATTAAAAACAAATAAATATTTATTCATTCTATTAAATTTATTCATCATCTTTATTATATGGATTATGCTTGCCCATCCACTGATCCGTACCATACCGTATTGCCTGTCCTGCTGCATGTGCGCCAAGCTTGGCCCAATCTTTTTTGCCATAGGGATTGAAGGTTCTGTTCAAGAATGGCAATTCCCGGGCGGTTGCATTGAGCGCCCCTCCTATCACAGCTTTGGGATAGTTCGACTGGCCCGTTTGCTGTTTGATCCCGGAATGGTTCAATGCCGTTTGATAGGCGGTTCCACTGGCAAGCCTTGATGTCAGTGGTGCCGCTTCGATGAACGGCCTTAATGCTGCAATGGCTGCGTACGGTGCTTTCGATCCAAGTGATTCGTAAAAATATTGGGACAGATTATTGACGGTGTTTTCGGCATTGTCGTTATCCCAGATATCTTTCAGGTGCATGGAATGATCTTCATACCAATCAAGTTCACGCTGAAAACCGTCTCTTTTCATTTCGGCATGATCCAATGCCGTATTATCAATACTGCCTTCCGGTGCAAGGGCTTTTCCCACATCACCGGCGATGGTTCCAGCACTCCAGAAGGCACTTTGGGGTTTGGTGATGAATTCGTTTTTGAATCCGCCAGTGACCAGTCCCAGTTTGTCTTTTCCGTTGACGGTAGTCTCGATTGGCTGGTCAAGTGTCCCCTGAATGGCATCATGTCTCATCTTTTCAAAAACGTTTTTCAGAAGAAGTGCCGCGCTTTCGTCCTGATGTTCGGCCTGACTTTTCCCGTATACGTCGATGCCTTTTTTCACGATTTCGGGGACGGGGTTTTCCGCTCGCGACAGGTGTTCGTCGGCGTTGAGTTTCATTCCGTAAGTGACCTGTTTCCCCACTTTGGCCGCGCCACTGTTGACGGCATCGGTCAGGCTTTTTCCGTATGACTGGCCTGTCTCGTCCTGTTGGGCATGGACGTTGTCGGAGTCGTCGGCCAGCCCCATTTGAACAAGGTGTTTCATGGTGACGGAATTCTCCGGTGTGACGGGATCGTGATACCCGATCATGCGGGTTCGACGGACGGTGGATGTCCCGGTTTTGGGGGTATTTCTGATTTGTCCGCTCATCCCGGATTGACGCTGGCTGTTTTCCCCGGTCTCGGCGTGTAGATTGTCACTCTGGCTTTGCTGGTTGAAGGTGTTCAGGTATTCGTTGTCAAAGAGTCCCATAAGCCTCTCCTTTTTTGATAATGGTTAATAAAAAAAGCGTCGTTCATCGAACGACGCCTTGTGTGCGGTAACGCTTTACTATAAGCCTGTTTTCAGTGTGCTCAGGACATTTGTGGCAGATTTGTGAGAGTGGCTTGAAAAAACCTCTATTTCACTTCATGTTTATTACTCAAGCATTTGATATTATTTGTTTTCCATGAGTTTATGTATTTCAAATACGTTGTCCTTTGGCAACCGTTTTTCGGTTGGCTCTGACTGTTTTGTTTCAATTTCCTCTGTCAACTCCTTTTTCGCAATACTTTTGACGCTTGAAATGCTTTTCCATACCGAAAATGCCGGCCGAATCTGTTTTTTAGTGTCGGATTTCCTGCTTTACTGATCGGTAGCGGACAAGCCGGGTTTGTCTTTCTGCCCTTTCAGTTTTCCGACGATTTCATGGACGGCAACGACCCTGTCGTCGTTGGGTATCCATTTGTTCGCCAGAAAGATAACGGCGATTTTTGACGAGGGGATGAAGACGGCATAGGTGGAAAAGCCGTTTGTGGAACCGGTCTTGTTGAACCATGCCTCAAGAGGAGGCGTTTCGGGCGGCTCGATGGCGGTTGTGGGCATGGCTTTCATGATTCGTTCGACGTCATTTCCGGAAACCAGCCGGGTCTTTTCCACGGGCAATGGATAGTATTCCCACATCATGGCCTGGGTGAAATCCGGGGTACGGTAGTAGCCGGTATGGGTTTGTCTGACGGCTTTTTGCCAGTCACCTGAAACACGGACGGTTCCATTCTGGATTCCCAGCCAGCGGATGAGGTCGCGTGTACCGGATTTCAGGCCATACGATTCTGCATCCAGCATTCCCGGATTGACGCGGACAGGTTCATCCTTCCGGTTGTATCCCTGCGCGTAGTAAGGCATTTGCGAGGCGGGAACATGGATGCAGGTATGGGTCATGCCCATGGCCTGTAGCAGTTCTTTTTCCATTGCCTCTGAAAAAGGCTTCCCGAGACTTTGTGCCGTGATCATGCCCAAAAGACCGATTCCCGGGTTGGAATAGACTCTTTGTGTGCCGGGCGGGACAACCGGTTTCCATGTTTTGTACCAGTTCATCAGTTCCGGGGGATTGGTGATTTCATCCGGAACGAATAAGGGTGTGGTCGATGTATGCGTTGCCAGATTCAGCAGGCTGACACGGTCGAAAGCACTTCCCGACAGTTCGGGTAACGAGCGGCTGGCCGGATCGCTGAAATGAAGTTCTTTTCTCTGTGCTGCATAGGCCGCCAGTGTGGCCGTGAAGGTTTTGCTGAGTGAACCGATCTCGAAGAGTGTGTTTTCAGTTACGGGTTCACGTGTCTGTTTCGACGCGACCCCATAATTGTAAAAACGGATTTTTCCGTTATCGAGTATGCCGAGTGCAAGACCGGGTATCCGGTGTTTTTCCATCAGGGGGAGGATGATGGCGTCGATGTCAGGCCGGGCTGCCTGCGCGGCTTGTTGCATCCCCATCACGGCCAGAGCGACAGGCAAAAGGATACGCAGGACAGGCGTGATTTTATTCACTGCCCGGCCGTTTTTTTTCGTCAGGCGATGATGTCGCAAATGCTTGCCCGAACTTCCCTGATGAGATCTTTGGGTGCGATTTCGATTTGCAGCCCGCGGATGCCTGCGCTGACCCAGATTTTGTCGAATCCTTCGATGGTACTGTGGATATAGGTCGGGAAGTGTTTTTTCATGCCGACGGGGGAGCACCCTCCCCGGATGTAGCCGGTCAGTGGCAGGAGTTCTTTGACGGCGATCATGTCGCATTTCTTGTTGCCGGAGGCTTTGGCGACTTTTTTGAGGTCGACTTCATGATCTCCGGGCACGACGCAGACGAGGTGTCCGGTCTTGTCGCCGTGAAGGACCAGTGTCTTGAAGACCTGTTCGATGTTTTCACCCAGTGTTTCGGCCACATGCTGTGCGGACAGGTCGTCTTCATCGACTTCATACGGGACGAGTTTGTACGGGACTTTCGATTTGTCCAGCATGCGGGCGGCGTTGGTCTTGCTGATTTTTTCTTTCATTTTTAACGGTTTTTCGCTTCATTTCTGTCAAAAAAGAGACAATTTTCTACCCAGAAAAAATATTGTCCGTCACAACGATTCGGAAGTCAAAAATGCAATGACGCTATTCCATACGTAAATGAAATATGTCTGTATAATTTTCACACTTGCCTGATGGCAACTGAATGTCCCATTACCGGGTTAACGTGAAAGAAACCGCCTAACATGCATCTGGATGAAATACAGGAAGTCGAGAATCTGGCTTCGTCGGTGCTCCGCCGTTATTTTACCGGCAACGACGTCGATTATCTCGTTTCGCTTTTCACGCCCGATATTGTCTGGATGGGTGCTGGCAAGGAACATAAGGCGGAAGGGTTCGACGCTGTTTCCCGCCATTTCAAAAATGAGAAAAACTCATTTTTGCACTGCCGGATGTGGGACGAGAGTTACGTTACCCGCAAACTGGCCGACGGCTGCTATCTGTGTGAAGGGACGAGTGAACTGGAAACGGTCGATCCGGGTGTCCTGTTCCATATCCACCAGCGTATTTCGTTCATTTTCAGACGGATCGACGGTAAGCTGAAGATCGCCCATATTCACCATTCCGCCGCTTATGATCCTATCCAGTCGGATGAATTGTTCCCTGTCGAGGCGGCAAAAAACAGCTATGACCAGCTGAGACGCCTGCTGACGGAAAAGGAACAGCAGATCGAGCTGATGCTGCACCAGATCTCCGGCGGGATGATGATCTGCCATCATGACGAAGGCTATACATTCAAGTGGGTCAGCGAAAATTTTTACCTGATGATGGGTTTCGATTCGCTGTCCGATCTGATGGAAACGACGGGTGGCGCTTACGCTTGTCTGGTTCACCCTGACGACCTGCCCAAACTGGTTGAAGAAGTCCACCAGAGCAAGATCGCCAATGACGCATCCCATTTCGAATACCGGATGATCAAAAAGAATGGTGACATTATCTGGGTACACGATGTCGGCCGCTCGTTTACCGATTCGGACGGCGATAATGTCACCAGTTGTTTCATCACCGATATCACCAGACGCATTGAACGTGATGCACGGGAGAAGGATACCCGGCTTCAGATTTCACAAAAGACGGATTTCCTCTCACAGCTCTACGATACGATTCCCTGCGGCATTGTCCAGATGTCTATCGATTCGGGACACCGCATTATCAATGCCAACCGGGCGGCCTGGGAAATTTTCGGTTATACGCGCGAAGAATATTTGCAGGAAAAAAACGATCCCTATCTTCATGTTCTTGACCGCGACAAATTCTGGATTCACAAGCGCGTCGACCATCTGGCCGTCAATGGCGGCTCCATTACGTATGAACGGGAAGCGTGTAAAAAGGATGGCTCGACCGGCTGGATCAGTGTCACGATTGAACGCCTGATCAACTTCGACGGGATTGAAGTGTTGCAGGCCGTCTATTCGGATATCAGCGAAGTCAAGAAACTGCAGAAAGAACAGGAGCAGGAACGCGCTATTGAAAACCGTTCCCTGCGTGCGGCCATTTATACGGCTTATCAGCTGATTATCCGCGTCAACCTGACGCAGGATACGTATGAAGCGCTCTCTGAACGGGATTATGTTGTCAATTACGAACCTTACGGTTATTTCAATGAATTGACGGAAGAGGTTGTCACCGGGGTCCATCCGGATTACCGGAATGCCTATACCGGCACTTTCGCCCGTCAGCACATGCTCGAACGTTTCGACAAGGGCGAAAAAGAAATTTATCTGGAATACCAGCGGATGGGGCTTGACGGCATTTACCACTGGATTTCCCTGACCGGCATTCGCATCGAGAACCCTTATAACGATGATGCGCTTTGTATTTTACTGGCCAAGGTTCTGGACGAGACGCGTGCGGAACAGGCGGTTCAGGAACAGGTTTTGAGAAATGCGCTTTCCGTGGCACAGATGGCCAATCAGGCAAAATCCGATTTTCTTTCACGCATGAGCCACGACATCCGTACCCCCTTGAACGCGATTATCGGGATGAGTACGATCAGCCAGTTGAAGATGAATGAGCCCGAGGTTCTGGCTGATTGCCTTTCGAAAATCGATGTCTCGTCGCGTTATCTGCTCTCCCTGATCAACGACATTCTCGATATGTCGCGTATTGAGAGCGGCAAAATGGCCATATCGAGCGAACGCTTTGATTTCGTCGAGCTGATCGGCAGTATCAACGCCATTGTTTACCCGCAGGCCGTAGACGGCAAGCTGGCTTACCAGATTCATCAGCATGAGTCGCTGGACCGGTATTATGAGGGTGATACCTTGCGGATCAACCAGATCCTGATGAATCTGCTGTCCAATGCGGTCAAGTTTACGCCAGAGGGCGGAAAAATCGACGTTTATATCCGTGAATCGAGACGCAGCAACGGTTTTGCCTATATTGAATTCAGGGTGAGCGATACCGGAATCGGCATGTCCGCCGATTTCATGAAGCGGCTTTACCAGCCATTCGAGCAGGAAACGGACGATGTGGCGCGTAACAAGGTCGGCAGCGGCCTTGGCCTTTCAATTGTGTACAGTCTTGTCCAGATTATGGGCGGCACAATCGATGCGAAAAGCGAAAAGAATGAAGGCACCACATTTACCGTCGTCATCCCGCTGAAACTGGCGATGGCAAACGAGGACAGGGAAATTGCGGGCAAGGCAAAGGAATTGCTGCTGGACAAACATATCCTGATCGTCGATACGGATGCCCACATCGGTGCACAGGCTGTTGCCATTCTGGAAAAGATCGGCGCGAAGACAAGTTGTGTCAATTCGGGCACTGACGCTATCGAATCAGTCAAAACGGCTATGGATAATGGCGATCCGTTCGATATTGCCTTGATCGATTGGGAAATGAAGGATATTAACGGCAGTGAACTGACACGTCGTATCCGGCAGTTCGCACCACCTGAAAAAACAGTCATTGTCGTCACGGCATACGACTGGAGCGTTTTCGAGCTGGATGCCCGCGCGGCCGGAGTCAATTACTTTATGGCCAAACCCTTCTTTGCCTCTTCTTTCTGTGAAACCATGCTGCAACTGGAACGCGATCACAGGCTGGGCAACAAAAAACAAAATGAGCAAACCTATCTCGGCCGTCGTTTTCTGCTGGTGGAAGATAATGAGCTGAATATGGAAATTTCAAGATCCCTTCTGGAAATTCACGGGATGGAAGTCGAAACGGCAGAAAACGGAAAAATCGCTGTCGAGAAATTTCAGTCCTTCCCTTCCGGCTATTTCGCGGCCATTCTGATGGATATCCGCATGCCTGTGTTGAACGGGCTGGACGCCACCCGGCAAATTCGCGCCCTTCCCTGCGAAGACGCCAAAACAGTGCCCGTCATCGCAATGTCTGCCAATGCCTTTGACGAAGACAAGAAACGGGCGTTTGAAGTCGGCATTAACGATTATCTGGTCAAACCGATTGATATTGCCAAGCTGCTCTCGACACTGGAGAAATGGGTTTGATATAGCTGCAAAGAGTCGATTCAAATCGCTCTTTTCATAAAACCCGATCCCGGTTCAGGCAGGGATATTTGTTTGCAGAGACCAACGGGACTAAACCTTTCTCTCAATCCGCTTTATTTGTCCCGATCATCGCACCCGTGAGGGGTGCTACAGCCGATGGCACATTTGCAGTCCTGCAAAACAAACTGTTTCAATCCACGCACCCACGTGGGGGTGCGACGCAACCGGCACAGAACGCAGAGTATTACTACATTGTTTCAATCCACGCACCCGCGAGGGGTGCGACGACGGTGGTTTAGACCAAAGACTTCGTATATTTTTGTTTCAATCCACGCACCCGCGAGGGGTGCGACATTGCAGACCTGCTGACATAGCGACACCACTGAGGTTTCAATCCACGCACCCGCGAGGGGTGCGACATCATTGATTGCGCCAAGTCGCAATAACGCTTCTGTTTCAATCCACGCACCCGCGAGGGGTGCGACGGGTACGCGCCA
>JAHYZB010000041.1 GCA_019424645.1 Oxalobacter formigenes | reverse complement strand
TCATGAACAGGAAGTGAGTGACGTTTTCAAGGACGTTGCCAAACACGCGTCACAAAGCCATCAGCTGTCCGGTTCACTGAATTTTCCTCGCCGTATTGCGACGACTTATCTGAATGAAGCCGTCTGGCACCTTCAGGACAAGCTGGCAAACGAGTTGCAAACCTATATGGACAAGCTGGGTGTGAATGTTCCACTGTACATCCTGAAAGCCGACGGCGGTACGATTGAATTCGAACAGTCCCGCAAAACGCCTGTACAGACCATTTTGTCGGGGCCGGCGGCGACGATCATGGGGGTGCTGCCTTTCGTTTCGGATGAGATGGATTCCATTTCGGTCGATATCGGGGGTACGACGACGGATATTGCCCTCTTTGCAGATGGCGTGCCTTTGCTGGAACCTCAAGGCATTACGATTGAAGACCACAAGACCTCGGTTCGCGGTTTGCTGACGCATTCGATCGGGGTGGGTGGCGACAGCCATGTCCGTGTCGAAGACGGTGTGTTGAAACTGGGGCCTGAACGTCTGGGCGCTGCGATGGCGTTTGATGGCCCTGTCCCGACGACGACGGATGCCCTGATCGTATTGGGTATTGCCGATATCGGTGACAAGACCAAGGCGATGGAAGCCATGAAGCAGCTGGCTGCCGAACTGAAGAAAACGCCTGAAGCTGTTGCGAAAGAAGTGCTTGACCTGGCCTGTACGCTGATCGTGGACAAGATCAAGGCGATGCTTGCCGAAATCAACAGCAAGCCTGTTTATACGATTCATGAATTGCTGGAAGGCCGCAAGATCGAGCCTCTGGAAATCGTGGTGGTCGGCGGCCCGGCTCCGTTCATGGCAAAACGTATCGGGGAGATGATGGATTGCCCTGTCAAGGTACCGGGTGATTCCGACGTGATCAACGCCAGTGGCGCAGCGACTGCCAGAACGACCGTGGAACTGAACATGATCGCCGATACCGAAGCGCAAACCCTGAGCATCGCGGAAGAGGGCGTCCAGCAGGAAATTTCCAGACGGTTTACACTGGATGACCTGATTGAACTGGGTACTGAAAAACTGGTTAGGATGGCTAAACAAGCCGGTGCACGGGATCAGGATATCGAGGTCGAAGTGGCCGACAGCCAGGTGTTCAACGTGGTTCGCGGTTATTCCACGACGGGTAAAAACATGCGTGTCAGACTGCAGGTGAAGCCTGGTCTGATTAAAGATGATTCGAATTGAGAGGGGTTTTCGTGAAAAAGAAAACAGGACTGGTTTTTTTCCCGGCTTTTGACTATGCGATCTCGCCGACCCATCCGGAGCGTGAGGAACGCCTGCTTTATACGCAGGATCAGGTGGTTGAGGAAGGTTTGCTGGACTTTGAGAATATCAAGGAATACAAGCCCGATCTGGCAACACCGGAAGATATCAACCGTGTGCATTTCTGTGTCCCTAATATCGATGAGATTGTCCATACATCCCATCTGATTTCGGTTGGCGGTACGCTGACAGCTGCCGACAAGGTGATGACCGGTGAAGTGGATAACGCTTTTGCGCTGGTTCGTCCTTGCGGGCACCATTCGATGCGTGTCGTGCATGGCAGCCGCGGTTTCTGTACGCTGAACATGGAAGCGATCATGATCGAGTACATCCGCCAAAAATATGGTGTGAAACGGATCGCTGTGGTCGATACTGATTGCCATCATGGCGACGGTTCGCAGGATATTTTCTGGCATGACCCGAATACGCTGTTCATTTCCATGCATCAGGACGGCCGTACCCTGTATCCGGGTTCGGGTTTCCCTGACGAAATGGGTGGGCCTAATGCGTTCGGTTCTATCGTCAATCTGCCGATGCCGCCGGAAACCTGCGAAGAGGGGTTCCTTTATACGCTTGACAATATCGTCATGCCTTTGCTGGACGATTTCAAGCCCGATCTGATCATCAATTCGGCCGGTCAGGATAACCACTATTCTGATCCGATCACGAACATGAAGTTTACGGCTCAGGGTTATGCTGTTCTGAACGACCGCCTGAAACCGGATCTGGCTGTTCTGGAAGGCGGGTATTCGATCGAGTCTGCGCTGCCTTACATCAACACGGGCATCATTCTGGCAATGGCGGGTATGGATTACAGCCATATCAAGGAACCGGATTACGATCCACGCAATCAGGTTCAGTCGCAGCACATTACCAATTACCTGAAACAGCTGAAGGATCATACGCTGGATAACTGGAGAAACAAGGAAGCGATCAAGCGCAAGTTTTACCAGAGCCAGCCGTTCCATCGTCGCAATCGCAGTATTTTCTACGATACCGACTATATTCGCGAAACCCAGACCGAAGTCGTCAGAGAGTGTCCGGATTGCGGCGGTACGGTCGTGATCGATTCGCAGGCGGATAGCGGAAGAGACAGCCATATCAAGGCTGTCGCCATTCCGCGTTACGCTTGTGACACTTGCCGGAAATGGGGCGAAGAACAATTTGAAAAAGGCAAGAAGGAAGGTTTCGCACAGGTCTTCCTGCAGGACAAGGACAAGGATCTGTATCTGGTCGATGAATGATACGAATTTCCGTTGTCTGATGTTTGTTGCAAGCGACCGAAGCCAGCTTTATGCTGGCTTCGGTTTATTGGCTGTTTTCATGTCTTGAAAACAGTAACAGGAAAGTTCTGTTTTGTTTGATAATAGGTATTTTTCACTGTTCGATTGAGTGGTCGTATGGAATTTGATCTTTCTGTTTCGCTGGTTAATGAATTGCTGGCCAATGTCAGCAAGGATTCTGTATTGGTGAAACATCTTGCTTCACACGGCCTGACCAATGGCCGGATTCTTGTACCTGATCATCTTTTCGATGAAGATGAGGACGCGCTGGATCAGTTATGGCGTCTGGCTGAGAAAAACGATGACCAGGGATTGTTATTCCAGCTTATCGGTGAGCGTAATGTCAGGAAAGCGAGAGGAGGAACATTCACCGTTCCGACTCTCGAGATGTTGATTCCGGTGTTGAAAGAATATTTATCGATTGATGCCATTGACGGCTGGCTTTACCGTCGCAGTAAAGACGGCATCCTGCTTCCCTGGCTGATCGACAGTATAGAATATGTGCCCAGGGAGTATGACAAACCCTCTTCGGCCTATGTCAGTATCCAGTTACTGGCCAATACCGTTGCTGCAACCACTCGTGTTGACGACTCCGTTCCGGAACAATGGCGAAGCGGCATGACAAGTGCCATTCTGTTTTATCAGAGGGAAATGGGCAAACTGTCCATTCCCGAATTGCTTTCGATGAAGGGATTCTACAAGGAATGTCCGGAATTCAGCGAGGAATATGAAAGGCAGTATCGGCGTTTCACTACTTTTCAGCCATTTTACGGAAAACAGTTTCTTGCGAGAAATTTCGGTTTCCTGATCAGGCCAGGGGAAACCAGATTGTCCGAAAATCTGGAATTGTTCCGGATTCCAAAAGATACCGCTATCAAGTGTGTCAATGATGAGGAAATCATCGAACGGCGGATCGAAACGCATTCGGGTGATGGAGGCATTATTGACGGAACGACAGGGAAGATTCCGGTTCACTGCTATCTCCGGATGTTTTATCTTGAACAGCACGAAAATTGCTGGGTGCACGTTCAGAATCTGGAGGAATACCAGTACAGGCCAGAATTGAAGGACAAACTCGTTTTACCGGAGGAACATCGCAGGCTGATCGACATTCTGACAGCGAATCCGGATATGCTGGTCGATGACATTATTGAAGGAAAGTCAGGCGGAACGACGATCTTGTGTATGGGAGCTGCCGGTCTTGGAAAAACGCTAACGGCCGAAGTCTATTCCGAGGTGGCCGGCAAGCCATTGTATCGTGTTCATTCCGGACAGCTGGGTACTTCAGGCGAAAGTGTTGAAGCGGCACTTTCCACTGTTTTACAGCGTGCGGCACGTTGGGATGCGATATTGTTGATGGATGAAGCGGACGTGTATATCCGCCGTCGTGACAATGACCTGGAGCATAACGCTATTGTGGCGGAGTTCCTGAGGACGCTGGAATATTTTGACGGTTTGTTGTTCATGACGACCAACCGTGTCGATGATGTGGATGAGGCCATCCTCTCGCGTTGTATTGCGGAGATTCGTTATGAAACGCCTCCCACAGAGGATGCCGTCAGATTGTGGAAATCCTTGTCAGGGCAATTTCAGGTCGAGTTGTCCGACAAGCTTATTGCAGATCTTGTCCGGGATTTTCCGTATTCTTCCGGACGGGATATCAAGGAGATGCTGAAACTGACCAGTCGTTTATGTACCAGCAGTAATGAACCGGTTTCACTGGAGGCTTTCCATCAGTCTGCCATATTCAGGGGACGGCGGTGAGTCTGTCATTTCTGAAGTCGTATCGTGCAAAAAAGCCAGCTGAACGCTGGCTTTTTTGCCGGAAGGGATTCTGTGAAAGATATAAATCTGCTGCGACAAGGATTCAGCTTTTTATATATCGGTCATCATCTGAAATCGTTCTGGTAAGTAAGAAAGTGTAAAACGTTCAGTTTGCCGTTAGCACAGAATATTCCATAAAGCTTGACTGCTACTTCTATCAGGCACATCCGCATCCACAGACGTGTTTTTTGCACATGGAAAAATCGCCATTTTGTTTTTCGGGAATCTGGCCCAGTTCGATAACCGTGCCGGTACAGCCGAAAGTGACGATCTCGCCCAGATAATCTTTCATTTGTTGCATGGCTTTGTCACCTGTACAGTGGCAGGGAATCAACCAGTCCAGATTCCAGCTCTTCATCGCTTCCAGTGTGTTTTTCATGCGTTCTTCATTGGCGCGAATCAGGTGCATGCCGCCGACGATGCCGGATACTTTTTCAATGCCGGATACTTTACGAATGTAGTTGACGGTATTGACAATGCCGGAGTGACAGCAGCCCAAAAGAATGACGAGGCCTTTATCGGTTTCGAACCACATGGACATGTCGTCGGAAACAGGGTCGGGTCTGGTTCCGGCTGCGTCGAGGAAGAGGGCGTCGCCAACATCTTCGAAATTCGTCAGACGAGGCACCGGGCCGGTGGCCGCCACACCCGGCAGGAAATAATGCGGGGCGGCCAGGATATGTTTTTGTTCCGGTGGCAAATTGGCAAATACCTGTTTTGCACTGGCCGGAGGCGACCAGTTCAGGGATTGTTCACCGGGGCGGCAACAAAAACGGTCGGCGTCGATATTCTGTCCGCAGTACATCGGCGCGTTCGGGTTGATGGCGTAAAAGTCGGCCAGATTGTCGGTATGATCGTCATGACCATGGCTCATGACCAGTACTTCCGCGTCCGCCAGATTGATGCCGAGGCGTTCGGCGTTTTTCAGGATGACGCCTTTCTGACCGGTATCGAAAAGAATGCGACGGTCACGGATTTTGATCCAGGCGGCAAAACCGTGTACACATTCAAGACCTTCTCCAGCTTTGTTGTCTACGAGAAGGGTAATACTGGATGCGTGATGACCACATCCACACTGGTGTTCTGTTACTACGTTTGACATGATTGTTAATCCGTTAGAGTAAGTCATGATCGTTCAGGATATCTTAATTCTATCTATTAACTATCCAATACTACAATGATTATTTTTTATAAATAAATCTGTTTGGAAACAATAAGTTATGTATGTTTTATTTGTGTGGACGTCATCGCTTGAAATTGTTTTTATGTCATCTATATCGAATTTGGCATAATTTTGACAGTTTATGGCAGTGACTGGATAGTCGATTTGTATGGCACACATTAAAGCGAGGCAGATATGGGAATGATGGAATGGGGGAAAAGTTTTATAGGGACAAGCGATAGGGAAGGAAATATGACAGGAAGGATGTGAAAGCAATATAACAAGCCAGCCGGGTTACTGTCTTGTATAAAAAAACAAAAACGGCACTCCGAAGAGTGCCGTTTTTCTCAGAAAACTGAGTAATCAAACTACTTTTTTTGCATGCAGTTCTTTGATCTTGGCATCGTCAAGACCCATTTCTTTCAGAACTTCGTCAGTATGTTCGCCCAACAGCGGAGCACGGGTAATTTCCGGTTTGAATCCGGAGAATTTGAACGGTGCACCAACGGTCAGGTGGTTACCACGAATTTCGTCGACAACTTCAACGATGGTACCCACTTTATGCAGGGATGGATCGTGAGCCAGTTCTTTCATGGACATGACCGGACCGCATGGAATGTCATACTGTGAAGCCCATTCGGTAACTTCAAATTTGTCCTTGTCAGCGAACTTGGTTTCGATGAAGGAGAAGATGTCCATCAGTTTGTCAACACGGCCTTCGAATGTGTTGTAAGCTGGGTCGTCTTTCCATTCCGGCTTGTCGATCATGTCGCAGATCTGTGGCCACATGTTGGCTGCAATGGTGAAGTAAACGTAGGAGTCCGCATCGGTTTCCCAGCCTTTACATTTCAGCATCCAGCCTGGCTGGCCGCCGCCACCTGCGTTACCGCCACGTGGTACGGATTTGATGTTGTCGAAGGACAGTGGGTTACCGTCTCTGTCGAAGGCGAAGTTAGGCTGTGCCTGTGGGTATTCAGCCAGGATGCCGGTTCTTTCCAGACGTTGCTGGTCACGCAGTTTGATACGAACCAGATTCAGAACAGCGTCCTGCATTGCAACGGCAACTTTCTGTCCACGACCGGTTTTGTGACGCATTTCCAGAGCGGCCAGAATACCGATGATCAGGTGCATACCGGAGTTGGAATCACCCAGAGCAGCAGCAGAAACGAGTGGAGGACCATCCCAGAAACCGGTGGTAGCAGCAGCACCGCCGGAGCACTGTGCAACGTTTTCGTACACTTTGTAGTGTTCGTTTGCATGGCCCTCTGCATAGCCTTTAACGGAAGCCAGAATGACGCGTGGATTCAGTTCCTGAATGTATTCCCAGGTAAAGCCCATACGATCCAGTGCGCCTGGTCCGAAGTTTTCGACCATAACGTCGGCTTTTTTGATCATCTGTTCCAGAAGTTCTTTGCCTTCCGGGGTTTTCATGTCCAGTTCAATGGAACGTTTGTTACAGTTGAACATCGTGAAATACAGGGAGTCAACGTTTGGTTGATCCTGCAGCCATCCACGAGTCATATCTCCGGAACCACGTCTTTCAATCTTGATGACGTTTGCACCCAAGAAACCCATCATCTGCGTACAGGCAGGACCTGCCTGGACGTGGGTAAAATCAAGCACATTAAGTCCGTCTAATGGTTTAGTCATAATTTCTCATTTCCTTGTCGTTGGTACAACTTTTGGTTTTTATTCTCTGTGGCCATTTCCCCAAAAGGAATTGCCAAGAAAGAAAAACTTCGCCCAGAGGGCTGAAGGTACTAACTTGGATTGCTAACACTTCGCACAACATCTCAAAATGAAGCAAGCTTTATGTATAGCCCCTATATTTTACTCGATAAGTTATTTAAATCAAGAGCGTTTGAAATGATTCATTAATGTGTCTGGCTTTAATCATCCCGGTTTTCCTGCAGTTCAGAAAGACGACGATAAAGTGTGCGTTCGCTGATGCCCAACATTTTTGCAAGGGTTTTGCGTTTTCCGGAAAATGTCGAAAGCAGCTGTCCTGATTGTGCATCCGGAGATATCTGTTCCGCTGCCGGTTTTTCACTATTTTCTGACGGGGGAATCAACAGATGTTCGGGACGGATTTCATGACTTTCGCACAGCAGTGTCGCCCGTTCGAGGAAGTTGCGCAATTCTCTGACGTTTCCCGGATAGGGGTAGGTCTGGAGGAGAAACATGGCTTCGTCGGAGGGAGTCAGGTTCCTTTCGGGCGCCACTTTTTTCAGAAGGGATGCAATCAGAAGCGGAATGTCTTCCAGTCTGTCCCTCAAGGCCGGAACAGGGATGGGAAAGGTTTCAAGCATGTAGTAGAGGTCTTTCCTGAACAGCTTGTCTTCGGCTTTTTTCCGGAGGTTGTGACGGGTAGCCGAAATGACGCGGATATCCGCACGGCGCAGGTCGGCTGAACCGTGACGCCGGTAGGCACCGGTTTCCAGGAGGTGCAACAGTTTCGACTGGATGGAGAGGGGAAGATCACCAGCCTCATCCAGAAAAAGGGTACCTCCGTCTGCTGCATCGACCAATCCCTTTTTTGCGGAACCTGTTCTGGAATGTGCTGGCCGTTCCTGCCCGAACAGTTCGCTTTCGAAGTGGGTTTCGGGTATCCCCGAGCAATCGACGACGATAAATGGTTTGGCAGCCCGTTTCCCGGCACGATGAATAGCCTGGGCTACGAGTTCCTTGCCGGTTCCCGATTCTCCATAAAGAAGGATGTTGATATCTGATGAAGCGGCTTTTTCAACCAGATTCATCATTCGGGTGAAAGCAGCGGATTTTCCGGTGAGACTGTTCTTTACCGTCTGGCCTTTTGCCATTTTGACCGGTTCGATTTTTTCGACGAAACAGGTGATTTCTCCTGAAGAATTTTTGATGGGGGTCAGTTCGATACTGACGTATTCCTCTCCTTCAGGAGTGTGATGCATATGCAGTACCCGCTCGGATTTGCCGGAACGCCTGCTTTTTGCGAGGGGGCAGGTTTCACCGGAATGATCGCATGGCATGGTGTAGTTGTGGGATACCTCATAACAGGTGCGGCCGATGACGGAGGTCTGGGGATTGCAATATTTTCGAAAAGCGCCATTGACAGCGATTATCCGGTATTCCCTGTCGAAAAGAATGTGGGGGTCGCTCTGCGCCTGAAGAAACGAGCTGAGTTCGGTAAAGGACATAACGATTTCTTTTTTGTTAACGGTTCATTTCCATATACTGCCATGATCTGTCAAAACTGCCAAGAACTGGCAGTTATTGATCGTATGTAGGGATGAGGTCTTTATATTGAAGGAGAAAGATAAAAGGGAAAGAGGGAAAGAGGGAAAGAGCCGGCATTTCCAATCCGGAAAATGCCGGTCAATTGTTTTATTGGGGACGATCGGGGCTGCGGTTGATGAAAAATTCCATTGCTTTTTCCACGACAGGCGGATGGATGAGGTGAAGGCCGTGGAATTCAAGGAATTCAACGTCATAGCCTTCTTTTTTCAATTCATTATAGTGATGCAGTCCGCTGGTTTTCATCGGAAGCTGTTCGTCTTCTGGACTGTGGGCAATGAATACGAGTGGTTTGCCCCTTGGAACGTACAGGTTCATGAACCCGCCGGAAAGGGCGATGACGTGCGAGACGATTTCACCATTGGACAAGCCGATGGAAAGTGAATAGCTGGCACCGTCCGAAAAACCGCAGAAACCGAAATGGTTCTTGTCGATAGTGTAGCGGGAAGAGATTTCTTCAAGGCCTTTTTCCAGTTTCTCCAGATCGGGGCCGTTGCCGCCAACTGTCAAATCCCAGGTAATGTAGGTGGATTGCGGAATCATCAGGAGAAATTTTTCTTTTTCGGCCCAGTCCCTGAAAAACGGCATGACTTTTTCGGCACTTCCGCCCGCCCCGTGAAACATGACGAGCAATTTGACGGGTTTGCCGGTTTCCAGTCCTTCGGGAACGACCAGTATGGTGTCTCTTTCTCCTTCAATGCCAAGCGACAGTTTCAGGGAGTGGGTTCCCGCAGGAAACGGGGCTTTGTCCGGGGTGCAGAACTGGAAAGAAAGATGTCCCAGAATGGATGGGGGCATCATGGAAAAATCGAAATTTTGCAGGTTTGACGGGAAATTACTTTTCATGGCATCTGTTGAAGTGATCGTTTCCGGGAAACCGTTATAAACGGGACTGTTATGACTCGTGTGTCGATTTGATATTGTACTCGACAAAATACAAAAATAGCTCCGGTCAGATCAATTGACGGGAGCCATTGGCAAAGATGGCGATGTTTTATCGGGAAACCAGTTGTTTGATGTTATTGGCAACGAGGTTGACGATACGGTCGTAACGGTTCAGGGCGGAAAGGTCCGGCTTGGTTTCGTTTTTGCGCCACCGGTTGATCGTCATGGTGACAACGCCGATCAGGCCTGCCATTTCGGCATCGGAAGACGTACCCAGACTGTTTTCCCATTCGAGAAGTATTTCAGACATGGGCCGGTTGAATTTTTCCTTTAACAGCCGGGTCGCTTCGGCATTTTCTTCCAGGAGCTGGCGGGCTGTTTTCATGACGTCGGCCGGAACAGATGCCGTACGTCCATAGGTGTATGACGAAAGACGGGGAAGGCCGATTCCCAGAAGGATGGCGTAATCCTGATGTCTTAAACCGAGAGAATTTTTGATATTGACCAGTTCCTTTTGGTCGGGAGACAGTTCAATAGGGTCTTTTTGGTTTCTTTTTCTGTTTTTAGCGTTTCGGGTAGTCCTGGCATGCTTTTTTACGGAAACGAGTTCCGCATTGGAAGGCTCTACCATGACAACGTTGGGAAGGGTATCCAGATTAGAGGTTCCCTTTTTTTTCAGTCTTGGCATGTGTTTGTGCGTATGTGTTCAATATTTAAAAAAATCCATCAAAAATCGGGAATTTCTCATTTGACGGACGAATCGCAATATTGGCAAATTGATGAATGTTTCCTGCGGAAAACAGTGGCAAAAAAGGATGATAAGTATGGGTTAATATTGATAAACTTCCCAGTATTGGTTTTTAACACTTTGCCTTATTGTCAAGTGTAAACATTATCAGTGGAAAATTATCAGGTCAATAAATATAAGTATATGTTTAAGTTATATAATACCTGTAAATCTTGATATAAAGAAACATTTTTGCGGCTTTAAAAGCGTTTTGTGATTTTTATTGATAAGTTATTGTTGTAAAAAAGTTTTTTGTAAAGACTGTACGGATATTCATGTTCAAGTGTTTTGATCAGCCCAACAGGCGTATGCCGGGCAATTCGATAAGGCTTCTTTCCCGGATGAGTTTGACGAAATCATTGATGTAAGCCTTCGAACTCATTTCGGTGCAGACGGCCGCGTACAATTTTCCCTTGAGCCCGTTTTCGGTGACGGGTCTTGACGAAATATAGTTCCTGTCTAGGTAGTTTTTGATAGCCCATAAGGGGAGTGCAGCGATTCCGCGTCCACTGGCAACCAGCTGGAGAATGGCGATTGTCAATTCGGAGGTACGACGTTCCGGCGATATTTTTGCCGGTATCAGGACCTGTTGCATGATGTCGAGCATGTCATCAGCTACGGGATAGGTGATCAGTGTCTGTCCTGCGAAATGATGAGGGGAAAGGAAGGATTCCCTGTTCAGGGGATGGCTGTTGGACAAAAGGGCGACGATATCGTATTCGAACAGGGGCAAGTAGGTAATGTTCGGTTCAGGCTCGGGATTACCGACGATGGCCAGATCGGCCTGTCGTTGATGGAGAAGACCGACGGGATCGCTATGAAAGCCGGAAATGATGTCGAGTTCCACTTCTGGCCAGTGGGTGCGGAAAACGTCCATTGTCGGCATCAGCCAGTCGAAACAGGTGTGGCATTCGACGACGATCCGGAGCGTGCCTGCCGTTCCATCTTTCAAACGCATCAGATTACGTTCTGTTTCTTCAATAGCCGGAAAGATTTTGTCGGCCAGTTCCAGCAGACAATGTCCAACGGCGGTGAAAGCGATCGGTACGGTTTTTCGTTCGAAAAGGGTACCGTAATCGGATTCTAGGAGCCGGATTTGCTGGGACAGGGCAGACTGGGTCAGGCACAGCATTTCCGCCGATTTGGTCAGGTTGCCTGTTTTGCGCAGGGCAAGGAGGGTTCTGAGGTGTTTGAGGTCTATCATTAGAAAAACTTATGTATTTTTAAAAAAACTTTCATTTGAATTATGTTACACGGCTGGCTATGATTTTTCAAACTTGTCTTTAAAGGGAGAGATTTCATGATTTGCAGTCATATATTGGGTTTTCCACGCATGGGCGCGCAGCGGGAATTGAAAGCCGCGCTTGAAACGTATTGGAAGAGCAGTTCGGAACCGGATGACACGAATCCGGATTTAAAGAATCTGGTTGCGATGGGCAGGCAATTGCGTGCCGGTCACTGGGATTTGCAGAAAAAGGCCGGCCTGGACTGGGTTACCGTCGGCGATTTCGCTTTTTATGACCATGTCTTGAATCATATCCAGTTGTTAGGGTGCGAACCGGCCCGTTTCGGTTTCAAAAAGGATACGCCGGAACTGGAACGCTATTTTGCGATGGCTCGCGGCAGTCTGACGACGGAATCCGGACAGGCCATGTCGATGTTGAAATGGTTCGATACGAATTACCATTATATGGTTCCGGAATTTTTCGCCGATACCGCTTTTTCCGTTAATAGTGAACGCCTGTTCGATGAAGTGAAGGAAGCGAAAGCGCAGGGGCATTCCGTCAAGGCTGTCTTGCTGGGGCCGGTAAGCTTCCTGTATCTGGGCCGTGAAAAGGTGGACGGTTTCGATCGTTTGTCGCTGTTGCCGAAACTGTTGCCGGTTTATCGCCAGATTCTTTCCCGTCTGCATGAAGAAGGGGTTGAATGGGTTCAGATGGATGAACCGGTTCTGGGTCTGGATATCGATGATAAGTGGTTGTCCGCTTTTGACGGTACGTATGCCGAATTGTCGAAAGAACCGGTCAAGCTGTTGCTGACGACGTATTTCTCGTCTCTGGCCGGGCACTTCGACGCCATCAGCAAATTACCGGTCGCCGGTTTGCATGTCGACGCCGTCAGAGGTATGGAAGATATCAGGGAAGTGGCCGCCAAGTGGCCAGCTGATAAAGTGCTTTCCGTCGGTGTGATCGATGGTCGCAATATCTGGAAGGCCGATCTGGACAAGGCTCTGGCTGTTCTGAGGGCACCTGAACTGGCTGGACGTGAAAATCTCTGGGTTGGCCCAAGCTGTTCTCTCCTGCACGTTCCTTTCTCGCTGGAAGCGGAAACGAAGATGGACCCGCGTCTGAAGCAGTGTCTGGCGTTCGCAGCCGAAAAACTGGAAGAAGTTCGTGCCCTGAAAGACGGCCTGCAACATGGGGACGCTGCCATTGCCAGGGCGCTGGAGAGTTCCAGGCAGACTGTTGAACTGAGAAAAGGGGACTGGGTTCACAATGTACAGGTTGCCAAACGGGTAGGCGACTTGAAAGAAGGCATGGATCGTCGCAGTTCGACTTTCAGGGTTCGTCAGGCTTTGCAACGCAAGCGTTTCAAATTGCCTGTTTTCCCAACGACGACGATCGGTTCTTTCCCGCAAACGCCACAGATCCGTTCGGCGCGTGCTGCTTTCAAACGCGGTTCCCTGTCTGAAACCGACTATAGAAAGGCCATGCAGGAAGAAATCGCTTTCTGTATTGCCCAGCAGGAAAAGCTGGGTCTGGATGTGTTCGTTCACGGTGAGCCGGAACGGAACGATATGGTCGAGTATTTCGGGGAATTTCTGGATGGCATGACCATGACCTCCAATGGCTGGGTACAGTCTTACGGTTCCCGTTGTGTCAAGCCACCGGTTATTTACGGGGACGTTTCCAGACCGGATGCGATGACGGTTGAATGGACGAAGTTTGCGCAAAGTCTGACCGACAAGCCGATGAAGGCGATGCTGACGGGGCCGATCACGATTTTGCAATGGTCTTTCGTACGCGATGATGAGGCGAGATCGGTTGTCGCCGACCAGATCGCTCTGGCGATTCGTGACGAAGTGGCTGATCTGGAAAAAGCGGGTATCGGTATTATCCAGATCGACGAGCCGGGCTTGCGTGAGGGCTTGCCGCTGCGCCGTCACAACTGGCAGGCTTATCTGGACTGGGCATGTCGCGCTTTCCGGATCGCTTCCTGCGGCGTTGGCGACGATACGCAAATCCACACGCATATGTGTTATGCCGAGTTCAACGATATCATGCCGGATATCGCGAGTCTGGATGCTGACGTGATTACGCTGGAAGCCAGCCGTGGCGATATGACGCTGTTGAAGGGATTCAGGGACTTCAGTTATCCGAACGAGATCGGGCCGGGCGTTTATGATATCCACTCGCCTCGTGTGCCGTCGGTCGGGGAAATGGTTTCCCTCCTGAAGCAGGCATCGAAGGTTATCGATGCGGACCGTCTGTGGGTCAATCCGGATTGCGGGCTGAAGACCCGTCAATGGAAGGAAACCTTTGAAGCACTGGACAATATGGTGAAAGGGGCAAAGTTGATGCGTGAAACGGTTTTCTGATCCGCATTTAAAATGACTTGCCGGGTATGGATGAATCGAAGTCCGTATCCGGCAGTTTGCATTTACTCTGCCGTACAGGTTTATTTGAGCGCGGTTTTCAGTGCCTTTGTCCAGTCGGCTATGGCTTCATTCGTCTGTCTGGTCGGAAAGTCGTCGAAGCCGTGTACGCCGCCTTCGTACCATTTGCTTTTGACTCTGACTCCGGCTTTTTCCAGTTTTTCGGAATAGGCCAGCGCGGGCCCGAAGAGGGGATCTACGGTGCCGCTTGTAATGAAAACCGGTGGCATGTTCGTAAAGTCGGTTTCGATGAAAGGATCGAGGTAAGGCGAATTACCCACATAATTGCCACGGTAATATTTCCAGAGTTCACGGCACATGTCAGGGGTAAGCGCCAGTTTGGCATCGAAGCTGGATTGTCCTGTGGCGCTACTGACGGTTTCATCGTAAAACGGATAGATCGCCAGCAGCAGCCGGATGTGAATCTTCTTTTCATTACGTATTTTCAGGACGAGGGCTGTTGCCAGATTGGCACCTGCACTGTCTCCTCCCAGAGCGACGCGGGAGGAGTCGATATGGTATCGGGCGGCTCCTTCGCCTGTGCTCATCCACATGAAAGTCATGTAGCAATCGTCAAACGGGACCGGATAGGGATTTTCCGGAGATAGCCTGTAATCGGGTGAAACGACGACGGCATTTGTTTCGGCTGCATAAGCAGACAGCATTTCCTCGTCCTGTTCCGGTACGCCCATTATCATGCCCCCACCGTGAATGTAAAAAATGAGGGGATGCCGTCCGTTTTTGGCATTGTCGGGATAGTGGACACGGATGCGGAGTTTTTCTGTTGAACCGGGGACGGGTACCCAGTCGTCCATGACCGTGACGTTCGGGTTGAATTGGGTTGCCCTGATCTGTCTCAGGGATTGGTTTATCTCTTTTCGCGCAGCAATAATGGCATCCATTCCAAAGTCGTCGGGATTCGGGACTTTTTCAAGATAAGGGACGGCCTCAGGGTCGACATCTGACAGGGTATAGTGCCTGGGTTTCAGATCGTCGGACATGACTTTTCCGGCGAGACACGACAGACTGATTGCACAAAGAAAAAGTGTCAGCAGAATTTTTTTCATGATGGTACCTGAAACAGAATGAATTCGCAGACGGTAATCCGCAGTTATTTCATTTACATGAAAATTTGTGTGTCGGTTCGACAAGGCAAATTTTTCAGTTGCTACCGGAGGATGATAAGAGTCTAGAGGATGGATTTATTGTCCTTTTTATTAAAGAACAAGACTGTCCGGTGTTCGTATTGACGAAGTCTGGATGTGGAAGACGTGTTTGATACAACCGGAGGGATGAGCTTTTGTTCAAAAGCTCATCCCTGAATGTCACTGCAGCTGGTACGTCAGTTATCCGAATGGTACTGGTTTTTCCGGATCAGTTCCTTGACGAGGATACGGGCGGTCGGGGTATTGGCAAGGCCGCCGCGGGCGGTTTCTTTCAGGTCGGATGACATGGTGTCGCCAACGGCTCTCATGGCGTCAATGACTTCGTCGGCCGGGATTTTGTGTTCGACTCCAGCCAGTGCCATGTTTGCACAGGAAAGGGCGTTGACCGCGCCAATGACGTTTCGCTGGACGCAGGGAATTTCAACGAGTCCGGCAATCGGGTCGCAAACGAGTCCCATCAGGTTGCTGATGGCCATGGCACAGGCGTATGAACACATCTGGTTGGTGCCTCCCCCCAGAAAGGTGACGGCAGCGGCTCCCATGGCGGCAGCAGTGCCCACTTCGGCCTGACAGCCTCCTTCAGCCCCGGAGATGGAAGAGCGTGTGGCAATGACCTGACCGAATCCGGCGGCGACGTAGAGCGCCTGTATGATGAATTCATCGGATATGAGGCGTTCGCGAACCAGCGGGAGCAGGACGCCGGGAAGGACGCCACAGGCTCCTGCTGTCGGCATGGCGACGATGCGTTTCATGCAAGCGTTGCATTCACTGACTTTCAGGGCCTGTGCGATGACGTCATTTAAAAAATCGCCACCGAAGAGGATGCCTTGGCCGCTGGCAAGGCTGACTTTTTCGCCATCGCCACCCACCAGTCCGCTATTGGAACGGTATATCGGGTTGTAATGTTCGCCTGAGGATTTCATGGCTTCCCAGAAGTAGCGCATCTGGGTCAGTGATTCTTCACGTGTACGGTTCTGGGAAGCGACGTCGTCTTCGAGAATGGTTTCCCAAAGCGGCAGGTTTTTTGCCTCGGCCTGTTCGAGCATTTGTTGAATGGATTGAAATGCCATGTCAAACCCTTAGTTTTCGTGGTTTAAGAAGGTCACTTTCATGATGCCTTCCATTTGTTTGAGTTTATCAACCAGTTCGGTGGGAATGGTCGAATCACATTCAATGACCATGACGGCCTGACCGCCTTTGATGTGGCGATGGAGTTGCATGGTGGCGATGTTGATCTGGTGGTTCGCCAGTTCGGA
>JAHYZB010000040.1:379-22773 GCA_019424645.1 Oxalobacter formigenes | reverse complement strand
GGTTCAGGCTGGTAACCGGCTTTTTTAATGGCGGCAACACTCTTTTCGACAATTTCCCTGTTGGCGTCAATGGACAGCGTGCGAGACTCCAGCTGGAAATTCAGGCCACGGATACCGTTCACTTTGGCAAGAATCTGACGGATATCGTTTTCCTCGACGGAACAATCCATGCTGTCGATATAAAAAACAGCAGGCCCTTTCGGATGACGCGACACAGAAGGAGCTTCGAGAGCCAGACCAGGTTCCGAACAGGCGCAACTGCCACAGCCTGAATCGTGCGAAAGCTCATGCCCTTTTGCATGTTCATGCTCATGTGCATGGGTATGACTGTGCGATTCTTCATGATCATGAGAGGCATGATCGTGGGAATGTCCGCTTTCATGCGTGTGCCCATGTGAACAGCAATCGAGTTCGCCCTCGTGCCGATGATCTTTCGAATGTTCGTGTGCCATGATTTTTCTCCTCATTGGCATCCATTAAAAACCCTGTAGTCACTTTAGAGTCAAGAGGCAATATTCATGTATTTGCGATATGATTCGGAAGACATGATTCACGTCGGAAAATGGATCATTTGCAAACCTGAAAAAGGATATTATTCATGAAGATTGGTGAACTGGCGCAAAAAACAGGAATGCAGGTAGAAACAGTCCGTTATTACGAAAAGGAGGGACTGCTGCCCAGAATCGGCCGTACCGACAGTAACTATCGCGTCTATAGCGATGCCCATATCGAACGCCTGCTTTTCATACGCCATTGCCGCTCACTCGACATGACGCTGGATGAGATCAGGATTCTGCTTCATTTCAAGGATATCCCTGACGAAAGCTGTGAGAGGGTCAATGCCCTTCTGGACGAGCATATCGGTCACGTAGCACAACGGATACGGGATCTGAAAAAACTGGAAAAACAGCTCAAAAACCTGAGAGACCAGTGTCGTGACGCAAAAGACATCGCCAGTTGCGGCATATTGAATGCCCTTTCCTGTTCCAAAACCTGTGCGGCAATGACGAACAGGAATGAAATGCCCCTGACGCATGTCCACGACACGCATGGAGGCGATTTGCATATCGCCTTGAAAAAGAAAAAAAATTCCGCTGGTGCGAAGTAATGAAAACCGGTTTTGGCGAATTATTTGAGAAAAATGCCATCTTTCTCTCTGAAAACAGTTTGTTCCCGACTGTTTTTACGGGATAATGAGAACTTTCATTCATTCCTGCGCTTATGTTGCCTGACGAATATTGCCAACAGAAAGCGGCGGCAAGCGGTTCCAGTTTTTACGTCAGTTTCCGTTTTCTCCCTGCAGACCGCCGTAAAGCCATCACGGCACTCTACGCTTTTTGTCGTGAGGTGGACGATATCGTCGACGATCAGACCATGGATGCGGCTGATGCACGTTTCAAACTCGATGGCTGGCGCAAGGAAATTGCTGAAATGCAGGCTGGCAGGCCTGACCACCTGATCACGCAAGCCCTGTTTCCTCATCTCGAAGCCTTCAATCTGGATGTCAATCTCTTGCTGGCTATTATCGATGGCATGGAAATGGATCTGGAAAAGGTTCGCTACGAAAGCTTTGACGACCTCAGGAAATATTGCTGGCATGTTGCCAGTGCCGTCGGGATTCTCGCAGCGCGGATATTCGGACTGAAAAACCCGCAAACCGGGGAATACGCCGAAAAGCTCGGGCTGGCATTCCAGCTGACGAACATTATCCGTGACGTCGGTGAAGACAAGAGGATCGGCCGTATTTATCTCCCCACCGACGAATTGAAACAATTCGGGGTCAGTGAAGACGATCTGGAAAACAATCGCTACAGCCCTGAATTTCTGGAATTGATGGGTTTTCAGGCAAAACGCGCCCTGTCACTCTATGATGAGGCTTTTTCCCTGCTGCCCGAAGAAGACCGGCAATCACAAAGACCAGGCCTGATGATGGCTTCCATTTATCGCGAACTGCTTTTGCAAATCGAAAAGAAAGGGTTTCCGGTACTGACGGAACACGTTTCCCTGCCCAAAACGAAAAAGCTCTGGCTGGTCTCGAAGGCATATCTCAATGAATGAACGGGTCGCCATTATCGGCGCAGGCTGGGCAGGTTGCGCCGCAGCCGTCGAGGCAATCGACAACGGTTTTGATGTCACCCTCTTTGAAGCTTCCCGTATTCCGGGTGGACGTGCCAGAAAGACCATTATCGAAGGCATGACGGTGGATAACGGACAACATATCCTCCTTGGCGCATACTCGAAAACGCTGCAGATGATGGAACGGGTCGGAGCCGATCTTGCGACTGCTTTTTCAAGACTCCCGCTGCAAATGCATTACCCTTCCGATACGGGCGCCATGAATTTCGAAACCCCACGCCTGCCCGCCCCCCTGCATCTCGCTGTCGGGCTATTCAAAACGAAAGGACTGGACTGGGAAGATAAAATCGCTCTCGCCCGTTTTTTTACCGCCTGCCGCCATATCCGGTGGAATATCGGTGCGGACAGGCCTCTTATCCGGCTTCTGGAACAGTTCTGGCAAACCCCGAGATTGTATGGTCTTCTCTGGCGTCCTCTCTGCATGGCGTCGATGAATACGACACCTGAAAAAGCGTCGGCACAGGTTTTCCTGTCCATACTGAAAGACAGCCTCGGTTCAAGGCGGCATGCCTCGGACATGATGCTGCCGAAAATGGATCTTTCCACCATTTTTCCTGAAAAAGCAATCGATTACCTGATACAGCGGGGAGGAAAAACACGAATGGGCGAAACTGTTCGCACACTCGATCATGGTGATACCGGCTGGATACTCAATGCAAACCGGGATGAATGCTACGACGCCGTTATTGTGGCAACCTCCCCTGCTGGTGCGGCAAGCCTTCTGAAAGACAAAATCGATATATCACCACTCACGCAGTTCGAATACGAACCGATTTCAACCTGCTACCTGAAATATCCCGACTCCGTCCGTCTGGACAGGCCTTTCTATGCACTGACGGACAATCCCGACAAAAAGGAATGGGGCCAGTACGTTTTCGATCGCGGATACCTCATGCCCGACCAGAAGGGACTTCTGGCCGTAGTCGTCAGCGTGTCATCAGTTGCCGGTGATACCGGGAAGGAAACACTCGAAGCGGACATGGCCAGACAACTGGCACACGCGTTCAAACGCCCTGAACTGGAAAATCCTTTGTGGAGCCGTATTATTACGGAAAAAAGAGCTACTTTTTCCTGCACTCCCGATCTTGAAAGACCTTCCTGCGTGACTGAAAAAAACAGTCTGTTTTTGGCAGGCGATTATTTGCGCAAAGATTATCCTGCCACTCTGGAATCCGCTATTTCCAGCGGAATCGAAACAGCAAAAATTTTGTCAAAAAGACAATATTTATAAGGTCTCAATACTTTTTTGATGTATAATTTTTCCAGAAATAAATATTGGCCGGTTGTTTGTTGTAATTTTTGCAATATTTTGTGTCGGCTGTTACACCAAGGAAATTGACATGTCGAACCAGTCTGATTCCCAAGACCAGTCGGGCATTTTATCTGATGTATTCAATATGACTCCTGAAGAAATCCTGAACCGGGCCAGAACGCGCGCAAAAGAGCAGAACCTTTTATGCGCAGGTGCAGTTACTCCCGAAGAAGCATGGGCACTTGTGTGCGCCGATGCGGCCGTCATTGTCGATGTCCGTACCCAGGAAGAACACAAATTTGTCGGTTACGTTCCCGATTCCATCCTGATCCCCTGGATGTGCGGAAATTCCATGATCAAAAATCCAAGCTTCATTGGCGAAGCTTCCAAGCAACTGGGAAAGGATGCCAATATTTTGATGCTGTGCCGGAGTGCAAAACGTTCCGCAGGCGCAGCAGAAGCCCTGACCTTTGCCGGTTACACCAGTGTTTTCAATATTATGGAAGGTTTTGAAGGCGATCTGGACGAAAACATGCAGCGAAACAATATCAACGGCTGGCGTTTCCGAAAACTTCCCTGGTCACAGGAATAGCATTACTCCCCACAATCGGACGGTTGTTGATGCCGTCCTGTTTTTCCGTTCACGAGAGAATCAGGCAAGCATCAGGCACAATCGTATCTGGCCTCTCCTCTCCTGTCAGGGCATACTTTTTCCCTATTCAATGCGTTTGTAACTTGTCCTCTGGAAATTTTCAGTGACAGTGATTCTTACCCGCAACAACTTCGGCAAGTGGAAAATATGAAAAAGATTTTGCTCGTCCCGATGATGCTCGGGCTGGTGCTGTGCTCGGGTGCCTGTTCCTCTGACACAGGTGATACCCGTTTTTCGACGAAACGTTCTGCTTATCAGCCTGAAGAAACCCTGACTCCCGAACATTCAGAAAAGTTAACGGACATGAAACTGATTATTACGACGGATAAAGAAGTCGTTCATGCAAGGCTTTACGATAGTGCGGCGGCAAAAGACTTTATTGCCATGCTGCCGCTCACTTTGACTCTGGAAGACTATAACAAAACGGAAAAAATCGCCGGATTGCCAAAACGGCTTTCCACAAACGGGGCACCGGATGGCTATACACCTCACAAGGGCGATATCGCTTTTTACGCTCCATGGGGGAACCTGTGCATTTTCTATCATGATTTCCGGTACTCATCAGGTCTGGTACAACTGGGAAAAATAGATGATGACGGCGTGTCGAAACTGGTAACAGCAGATCCGGTCACAATCACTATAGATATTCTGAAATAACCAGACGGATATTCCGGGGTAAACAGGAACAAAGACATTCAATGAGGAAAACATGAAAGATATTTTCGAACGATCCAGATCGGGAGAACCGGTCAGCATCGGCGACCCGGATTACGAGGAAATGAGAGAAGCCCTCGAACTGGCAAGACGGGTGACCGGAGAAATCAATACGGTTTATCACACGCCTGTCGAAGTACTCGGTTTGTTGCGGCGTCTGGGCGCGAAAATCGACGATTCAGCTGAAATTCGCACGCCTTTTTATACCGATTTCGGCAAATTTATCGAAGTCGGGAAAAACGTATTCGTCAATAATGCCTGCACTTTCATGGACAGGGGCGGCATAATGCTGGAAGACGATGTAAAAATCGGGCCACGGGTCAACCTGATTACGGAAAACCACGATCTTGACCCGACTAAAAGGCGAACACTCATCTCGAAGAAGATTGTTGTCAAACGAAACGTCTGGATTGGCGCCGCAGCGACGATATTGCCCGGTGTGACGATCGGCGAAAATTCAGTGATCGCTGCCGGTGCTGTCGTGACCAAAGACGTGCCGCCAAACACCATTGTGGCTGGTGTTCCTGCAAAAGTGATCAAAAATATCCCATAAAAAAGCCGGAAAGCTAACATCCGGCTTTTTATGTCTTCATACAGTTATTGAAGCTCCCGCAGTCGGTCAAATGCCTCATCAATCCGTTCGACACCGATAACGGTCAGCCCTTCAAAAGCCTGTTTCGGTGCATTTGCCTTTGGAATGATCGCCATCGAAAAGCCGAGTTTGACCGCTTCTTTCAGGCGATCCTGCCCTCTCGGTGCAGGGCGGATTTCACCGGCGAGGCCGACTTCCCCGAAAACGACCAGTCCCCTTGGCAAGGGCTTGTTCCGCAGGGATGAATTGATCGCCAGCAAAACGGCCAGATCGGCAGCCGGTTCGCTGATTTTGACTCCGCCGACCGCATTGATGAAAACATCCTGATCATAAGCGGAAATATTGGCGTGTCGATGCATGACCGCTAACAGCATCGCCAGCCGGTTCTGCTCCAGCCCGACAGACAATCTGCGCGCATTCGGTGTTGGTGACGCATCGACCAGTGCCTGAATTTCGACGAGCAAAGGCCGCATGCCTTCCAGCGTCGCCATGACGCAGGAACCGGCTATCTCGCGCTGATGTTGAGACAGGAACAGTGCAGACGGATTGGAAACTCCCTTGAGTCCTTTTTCAGTCATGGCAAAAACGCCCAGTTCGTTCACGGCGCCAAAACGGTTCTTGAAAGCGCGTATCAGGCGGAAACTGGAATGGGCATCCCCTTCGAAATACAGGACAGTATCGACAATGTGTTCCAGTACCCGGGGACCGGCCAGCGCCCCTTCCTTGGTGACATGCCCGACCATGATAATCGTCGTACCTGACTGTTTGGCAAAACGCGTCAGCTGGGCGGCACATTCCCTGACCTGGGCGACAGACCCCGGAGCGGATGTCAATGCATCGGAATAAATGGTCTGGATGGAATCGACAACCGCAACTTCCGGTTTCAGCTTGTCCAGCGTACCGATGATTTTTTCCAGCTGGATTTCTGCCTGCAATTGCAGGTTTTCAGCGGTCAGGCCGAGCCGTTTGGCACGAAGCGCGACCTGTGCGCCCGATTCTTCCCCGCTGACGTAGAGTACGTTTTTGACTCTGGCGAGATTGACGAGGGCTTGCAATAGCAAAGTCGATTTGCCGATGCCGGGATCGCCGCCAATCAGAACGACGCCTCCTGAAACGAGGCCACCGCCAAGCACCCGGTCGAATTCACTGATGCCCGACTCAAAGCGGGGTACATCTATCGCATCGATATCGGCAAGGGACAAAACCGGTGCCGTCTGTGCAATTCCCTGACGGTTGGCCGAAAAGCGGTTGGCGGATGATTCAACAACCGTTTCGACCAATGTATTCCATTGCCCGCAAGCCGGGCATTTGCCAGCCCATTTGCTGCTGACGCCGCCACATTCTGTACAGGTGTACTGGATTTTCGCTTTAGCCATATGTGCCGTTCAATAAAAAAACCTTACCAGCATTCCACAATTCTCGGACGCAATGACAAGGCGCACATGAGTTCGTAACCGACCGTTCCGGCCGCTTCCGCGACCTCGTCGATTGGCAACTCATTGCCCCACAGGGTAACCTTGCTGCCGACGTGAGCGTCCCTGACCGGTGTCAGATCGACTGTGATCATATCCATCGAAACCCGGCCGACCAGACGGGTTTTTACGCCATCGACGATAACCGGTGTACCTTCAGGAGCCATACGGGGATAACCGTCGGCATAGCCACAGGCGACGACGCCGATTTTCATCGGGCCGGTTGCGGTGAAGATGCTGCCATAACCGATAGAATCGCCTTCTTTGATATTCTGGATCTGGATGATTTCGCTGGAGAGGGTCATGACCGGCTTCAAGCCGTATTCTTCCGCTGTCTTGCCGCCCGGCGTACCCCCATAAAGCATGACGCCAGGACGTACCCAGTCGGTGCGCAATTGCGGATGGAGCAGAATCGCGCCCGAATTGGACAGGTTGCGAACACCCGGCAATCCGGCCGAGCCGGAATCAAAGCGTTTCAATTGTTCTTCAACGGGCATTTTTCTGTGTCCGGCCACCTCGGAGTTGGCGAAGTGGGTCATATGGGAAATTTCCCTCACATTCGGGATCTTTTTCAGGCGCTCATATGCTTTGGAATATTCCGAAGGAAGAAAACCGAGCCGGTTCATGCCTGTATTCATCTTCAGGTGAACGTCCACGGGCAAATCAAGCCGGGCTTTTTCGAGCATATCTATCTGCTCGTCACAATGAACCGCAAAAGCGATGTTATAGCGGGCCAGAATCGGCAATTCATGCGTATAGAAAAAACCTTCCAGCAGCAATATCGGTTTTTTCCAGCCAATTTCCCTCAGGTGAATGGCCGATTCCATTTCAATGAGCGCAAAGCCGTCCGCATCGTTCAATGCCCGTACGGAACGTTCCAGACCATGACCATAGGCATTCGCCTTGACGACACCCCATATTTTGGCTCTCGGCACAGTGGAACGGACAACGGAAAGATTGTGCTGCATGGCAGCGATATCGATATTGGCAACTAAAGGTCTGGTCATGTGAAAAACTGTCAAATAAAAATAAAACCCGCTTTGATGCGGGGTGATCCGATCCTGTTCAAAGCCATTCGGGCATCCGGAAACTGGGCTTATCTGCAAATAAAAGCATATTACCCCCCATCCTTGCGGGAGGCAATCTTGCCCGGGAAACAATATGGGAAAACTCATCCGAAGGAAGACACCGGAAGTTGTCCATAAAACAAAAAAATCTGACCCCGCTATCCTTAATATTGTAAACTTGATGTTTTGACGTTTATAGAAGACCGTAATATATGAATCGTGGCTTTTATGCTGTCATGGCAGCGGAATTCTTTTCCTCGCTTGCGGACAATGCGCTTCTGATCGTTGCTATCGCCATTCTGGCCCAAATGGATTCCCCGGCCTGGATGACGCCGCTTTTAAGGCTGTTCTTCGTTCTGTCTTACGTCTGTCTGGCGGCTTTCGTCGGCGCCTTTGCCGATTCGATGCCAAAAGGCAAAGTCATGTTCATCACCAATACGGTCAAATTCTTCGGTTGCGGCCTGATTTTCATCGGTGTCCATCCCCTGATCTCCTATGCTATCGTCGGTCTTGGCGCTGCTGCCTACTCCCCTGCCAAGTACGGCATCCTGACGGAAATGTTGCCCGCGGAAAAACTCGTCGTCGCCAATGGCTGGATCGAAGGGCTGACAGTCAGTTCCATCGTCCTCGGAACCGTTCTGGGCGGCGCACTGATCAACCCCCACGTTTCCGCCTTTCTGGTCGGCCTGATCCATTTCGCCGAAGCCACCCCGGCCATTGCGGCACTCACCGTCATCATGCTGGTTTACATTCTGGCTGCACTCTTTAACCTGCGCATTCCCGATCCCGGTGCACGATATGCCAAACAGTCTTTCAACCCTGCCTCACTGCTGAAAAGCTTCTATCACAGCTTCACTACCCTCTGGCACGACAGGCTGGGGCAGATTTCACTGGCTGTCACCACCCTCTTCTGGGGGGCAGGCGCAACCCTCCAGTTCATCGTCCTGAAATGGGCACAGCATGCCCTCGGCCTGCCACTGGACAAGGCTGCTTTTTTGCAGGGGATCGTCGCTGTCGGTATCGCTATTGGCGCCATCTCGGCAGCCAGATTCATCAAACTTAAAAATTCCCTCAAGGTCATGAAGCTCGGCGCAGCCATGGGTGTCGTCGTCATGGTCATGACGATGGTGCATTCCGTCTGGCTCGCCTATCCGCTCCTCGTCCTTGTCGGCGCTCTTGCCGGATTCTTCGTCGTGCCGATGAATGCCCTGCTCCAGCATCGGGGTCATGTACTTCTGTCTGCCGGCAGCTCTATCGCCGTACAAAACTTCAACGAAAACCTGTCCATCCTGACAATGCTAGGCGTCTATTCGCTGCTGATTGCACTTGACCTGTCCACCAACGTCATCATTATCCTTTTCGGCAGTTTCGTTACCCTGACCATGTTGCTCGTCATGTACTGGCATGCCTGTAACCAGAAAAAACAGGATTCCCTTCACCTGATCGGCGAAGACAAGCGTCACTGACTTTTCTGATAAACAGAAAAACAAAAAAACGGGATGCGATATCCCGTTTTTTTATCCTGCCGCCAATGTATAAAAAAAGCGATCGCATTTCAGCCATCGCCTTCATGAAACAAAAACGGTCAGAACGATACTCTCAGACCGACATTGACATTCCAGAGAGACCGGACATGGTCGCCATCCTGACGTTCGAATTCACCGTACAGACGCGCCTGATCGTTGAATTTCCAGTCAATGCCCAGACCGTAATATGGACGCGTACCGGAAATATCCCCTTTGAAAACGTTGTCCGCATTAATGATTGTCTTGTCGTCGCCAGTAAATTCATGGATAACGCCGCCTTTCACATAAGGCTGGACATAACGGCTTTTGCTGATTTCCCATTTCTTGCCCAGTACAAGACCGGCACGACCGGTGACCACATCGGCATTTTTGGTGTCGACAGCCAACCCGTTATCCATCGTGAAATTCTTGCCTTTCAGCCAGAAGTAGGACAACTGAAGCTGCGGTTCGATGAACACGTCATTGGCCAGTTTGAAATGGCGGCCTGCCTCGATACTGGCACCGAGCGCATAACGGTTGTATGAACCCGAAACAGGGGTACCGTCGAGCATGTTGTCTTTGATTTTCTGATGATAACGATCCCAGGAGAGCACTCCATCAGCATACCAGCCATCGGTATGTTTCCATGTCGCATAGGCAGCCAGTCCGAAGGATTCATTCTTGCCGGAACCGCCCCATGTACCATGCAGATCCTGATCGGCTTTCGTATACTGGCCCTTGACACCGAAAAGCCAGTCGTTGTTGGCGTCCTGTCTGAACAAACGGTCGAAACCGGCAGAAGCGCCATACACATCCTGCGAAAAACGGGTATCTTCCAGACCGTCGAGCTTGTCTTTCTGGCCGAATGCACGGAACCAGAAACCGTCCTGTTTCGTGTCGTAGCGGATTTCACCCATACGCTTGCGCAAATCGGCCAACTGGCTGTGCCACATCGAGTAGGAAGAAGCGATCCCCGTCAATGTCACGACCGCTTCCGCCGTAGGGGACAGGATTTCCCTTTCCGTGCGTTGCAGGTACCATCCGGTTCCAGTACCGGTATTGGCATTCGTTTCATTATGCAGGTCATAAACGTAAGTACCGGCGTCGACCAGTCGTGCCCGGTTTTCAAGCACGAAAGAGGCATCACCGCTCGCCACTTCAGCCAGATAGGTATTCATCCGTTCACGCTGCGGTTCGGCACCGACACTATGGACGAGAATCCGGTTGGTACCTGTACCGTTTGTGACCTTGATCGTATCGGATGCGTCACCCTCGATATCGGTCTTGATCTTGAAAAGTGAACCGCCGGAACCTTCCAGATTGTCGATCTTGAGTGTCTGGAAATTATTGGGCAGATACGTCATGTCGATAATTGCGTTATTAGCGGTGAAAAAATTCGTCACACGGCTGTTGCCGGCGACATTCCAGGTGGCTCCGTTTGTCGCAGTCAGATGGGTCGTTCCGTCCGCCTCGACTACCTGACCGGTCAGGCTTGAAGCATTATTGGTCAGGCTCAAGGTAATGTCCCCGCTGTTCTGGGAGAGAATATGTCCCTTGACGACACGGGTTGCGCCGTCATCCGTTCCATAATCGCCCATCCTGATTTTCCCGTTACTGAAAACACGGGCAGCGTAGGTCAGGCCATTACCGTTGACAGCGCTGATATTGGCATTGCCTGTAATGTTGATTGCACCTTCCATCCCGTTGGCAATGAGAGCATGGCCATCAACACTATTGTTTTCATTGACGGACACATTGGTGGTTTTGGCATCGATATTGACAACACTCTCACTTGCCCAAATACCGTTGTATGCGTACCAGGTTCCTGTACGTCCCGCTCCACCTACTTCCACGTTGACCGTATCATACTGAAGATTGGCGGTATGATTGGCGTCTCCCGCCAGACTCCAGTTATAAATGCCGATGGCATTGTTGCCGGTCGCATGGACATCGAGTGTTTTACCGCGCATTTCGATATTCATGTCGCGTCCCAGTTCGATAGCACGTGCCTCGGTATTGGGTGCATTGGCACTGACTGTCAGGTTGTCGACAAAAAAGTTGGCATAACTTGCGGTACCGGGATTGACCGTATTCAGTACGTAAAGACCGTGAACGACCGTACTGCCCGAAGCTTGACCGCTTGCAGACACATCCATGTTTTTCCCGGTTATCGTTACATCGTCACCGGAAGAAAAACCGGTAGCCTGACCGAGCGACGTTCCGTTAGTGACATTAATCTTCAGCATATCGTTGATCTGGACGGTAATCGGATCGTATGTCGAGGAATTGATACGCATCCCGATACTGGAACCACCATCGTCCGGAACAGCGGGTTTGTCTACCTGAATGACTTTATTGTCGTAGACGATATCATCAGTCACTTCCTCTCCGTACATATCGGCGGCAAAGACCTGACTGGATATCATCGCGCTTAACAATAATGGAACTGCAAATGGTATGACACGTTTATCTATCATTGTTGAAGTCCTGTAAGAAATTGAATAATGAACTTCACTACTAGACAATAACGATTAATGGATAAACTTGACATGCATCGTATTTACCCCGCCAAAAAAGGTAATTCTGAAAGGAATTCTGTGGATGATTAAACCCCAAAACCTGAAAAATGACGGATTTACAACACTTTATGGCTCAAGATAATCAACCCGAAGCCAAAAAAGAACTCTCGATTCCGGAAATCCCTGCGCAAAAATGTGAAACTCAATGAGCCCTGCGAAGCCGCTTTCGGGCAATGAGGAGAAAGACAAATGAAAGTCCGCAACAGATCAGCGTCATGACGCTGACCGATACGATCATATCGGCAAAACCGGTCAACGGCGAGACAATGGCTCCAAAGATGAACAGGAAAAAGCCGATAATGGCTGAAGCGCTCCCTGCTCTCGACCTTTCCAGTGTGAGAGCCAGTGAAGTCGAGGTGGGCAATATCATGCCGAGCGCCACCATAATCAGGAAGAGCATTATTTCCAGCAGGTAGAACGACCACCCGAAAACGAGTACGGCCACGAAAAACACACAGGAAACCACCAATCCGTAAACGCCTGCCGACAACGCCCTGAAAACGCTGGAAAAACGCGACGCCAGACGGCTTCCGACGATCATACCGGATGCATTGATGGCAAAACACAGGCTATACATGAAGGCGTCGAGATGAAAATACTCCTGAATCAGGAATGGGGATGAGGCAAGGTAGGTGAAAAAAACGCCCATACCGAACATCTGGACCCAGACGTAATTCATGAAACGGCCATTTTTCATGATCGGGATAAAATTGCCGAATGAGTTGAAGATGCTTCCGGCAATGCGTCGTTCTTTCGGAAGGGATTCACGGAAAACAAGCGAGACGACAAACAGGATAATGCCGATTCCCAGAAGAATGGCGAAAATTCCCTGCCAGTTGGTGTACCTCATGACGAATCCACCGACAACCGGCGCTATAATCGGCGCCAACCCGTTAATGACCATCAAAAGCGAAAAGAAATCCGCCAGTGCCTTGCCCTGATACAGGTCGGCTGCCACCGACTTGGAAATGACGACGCCACCGGCTCCGGCAATTCCCTGAAAAACACGGAAAAACACGAAGGATTCGATATTCCAGGAAAAAAGGCACGCGATGGTCGACACGATGAACAGCGTCATCGAGATCAGCAACATCCCTCTTCTGCCATATTTGTCGCTAAGTGGGCCAATGATCAGTTGCCCACCCGAAAGCCCGATCATACTGGTCGTCAGGCTTAACTGAACCCACGATGTCGTCGTCCCGAACCAGGCAGCCAGAGCAGGCAATCCGGGCAAGTAAAAATCGGTGACAAACGGCCCGAACGCGGACATCATGCCCATCGCAATCAGCAAAAACAGTCTGGAATTCATCCTGAGCTGTTTATCCGTTTGCAAAACCTCACTCATATATTTGCGCAGAGAGAAAAACAGTCTTTATACTCTGCGACAATGCTTTCTGGCAAGTGGCTTTGTCGATCCGTATATTCTTCAAGAGCTTTCGACGATACAATAGCCGCTGTTATCACCTGATGTTTTTTGCTGGGACAGTACCCTTTTACAGATTTTTTTCGATGAATTCAGGACAGAACGCGCCAATTTCCATACATACGCCGACCTTTTCCTTCTCAAGAGAAGTGAAAGTCAGTCTGGGTGTCGTACTGGCCTGCCACCTTCTCCTGATTGGCTGGATCGGTTTTGGTGGAAACGAGCCGAACTCCGATATCACGTCCCCAATGACGGGAATGCTTCTCTCAGAAGGTTCTGGAACAGGTACGGGCGTAAAAGGCGCAGAAAAAGGCACTCCGGAAGTCGCCGGCGGTTCTCCCGGTATGGAAAAACAATATAAAACGGATGAGTCTGTCATCCGGAAAGAAAAAAGGCAAGCCGTACCCACGAAAGCACCTTCCGATACAAAACCGGTAAAGAATTCCTCTTCCTCACCTCTTTTTTCGCCTGAAAAAAATACAGCCAGCACTTCTGGCAAAGCCATGTCGACTTCGGCAACCTCATCAAAAGGCAATCCGGCAACGGCAACCGGGACAGGCGTGGGATCAGGACATGGAACCGGAAGCGGCACAGACATGGCTGGTGATTCGGGTAAAGGTGGCACCGGGTTTTCCGGCCCCTATTCGGATGCCGGTTTCTTCAGCAACCCAAAACCACCGTACCCTGCCGTTTCGCGCCGGATGAACGAAGAAGGCATCGTCCTCCTCTCGGTTCACATTCTGGCGGATGGCCGGGTAGATGAAGTGAGACTGAAACGCTCAAGCGGATTTTCAAGACTGGACGACTCGGCCATGAAAACAGTGCGTCACTGGCGCTATGTACCGGCCAAACGAAACGGCAAACCGATACCTTACTGGTATGCCCAGCCGATCCGGTTTTCGCTGGACGACTGAACAATAAAAGAACGGAATACACAAGAATGGAAAACAATCCCTACGGCATCATGGCACTCTGGAATCAGGGAGGCTGGATCATCAAGTTCGTAGCCCTGCTCCTTCTGGTCATGTCGGTGGCATCCTGGACAATCATTGCCTTGCGGGCATGGCGGGCATGGAAACTCTATGGCCTTTCGAAACGGATACCTGCATTCTGGAACGCCCCCACCTTTTCGCATGGTCTGGAAAGGCTTAAAACCGTTCCCGATGACAATCCTTTTTATGCACTGGCACAGGATGGTTTGCAAGCCGCAGAGCAGCATCAGGCAGGTGCTCAGAGCCTGCAAGCGAAAATTGGTCTCGCTGAATGGCTCACCGAAAGCCTGAGAGGCTCAATCGATGACAATACCGCCAAAATGCAGAGCGGCCTTTCCGTACTGGCTTCCATCGGTGCGACCGCCCCGTTTATCGGCCTGTTCGGCACGGTCTGGGGAATTTATCACGCACTGGTTTCCATCGGCATTTCCGGACAGGCTTCCATCGACAAGATCGCCGGTCCTGTCGGCGAATCGCTTATCATGACGGCACTCGGGCTGGCCGTCGCCATACCGGCTGTACTCGGATACAACGCCCTTATACGGATCAACCGCCGTCTGGTGGGACAATTGAACCGTTTTGCACGCCAGTTGTACGCCTACTTCCTGACCGGAACGCCTGCCGTGTCCAATACCACAGACAGGGAGGCATAAAAATGGCTTTCGGTGGAGGTCTGAACGATCAGGAAGACGTCATGAGCGAGATCAACGTCACGCCACTGGTGGACGTCATGCTCGTTCTTCTGGTGATTTTCATTCTGACGGTTCCGGTGCTGACCCACTCCGTCAAGATCGATTTGCCCCGGACACAAAAACTCAATACGGCAGTCGATCCGAAATCCATTTCCATTTCGGTCGCTGGTGACGGTTCGGTTTACTGGAACGGCAAGCGCATCGATAATGCACAACTTGAAAATGCCCTGGCTGAAGCGGCGGCACAGGAACAGCAACCGGAAATCCGGCTTTATGGCGACAGACGTGTCGCTTATGAGGAAGTCGTGAAAATCATGGCGGCCGCACAGCGTGCCGGAATTGAAAAACTCGGATTCGTCACCCAACCCCAGCCCAATTAAAAAAAATCGTTTTGATACTTTCTTGTTAATAGATGAAGATCGGGACAAAAAGCCACTCTAAAGCTTTGGCATAGTATGGGTTTGAACGTCAGTGTAGAGTGATTGAAAATACGGGAGAACAAAAGTCGCATCATGAAAAACGAAAATATGGACAAAATCAAACGGTGTGCCTGGGTTCCGGAAAACAATCCCCTCTATCAAAAATACCACGACGAAGAATGGGGGGTGCCTGTGCATGATGACAGGACACATTTCGAGTTTCTGATACTGGAAGGCGCACAGGCAGGATTGAGCTGGGAAACCGTCTTGAAGAAAAGAGAAGGTTACCGGAAGGCCTTTCATGACTTTGACGTTGAAAAATGCGCCAAAATAAGTGATGAGGAACTGGAGGAAAAGCTTCAAAACCCTGACATCATCAGAAACAGACTGAAAGTTTTCTCAGTCCGAAAAAATGCCAGGGTATTCATCGACATACAGAAGGAATTCAGCAGCTTTGACAAGTATATCTGGAGCTTTGTTGGCGGATCACCCGTTTGTAACAACCGGCAATCGATTTCTGACGTTCCAGCAACGACTCCTGAAAGCGACAAATTATCGAAGGATTTGAAAAAAAGAGGAATGACTTTTGTGGGTTCCACTATTATCTATGCCTACATGCAGGCAACGGGAATGGTAAACGACCACACAAGGGACTGTTTCCGGTTTAGGGAATAAACAGATAAAAAGGGAGCCAATGGATATCGGGCTGCCTTTTTGCATAAAAACGGTATCCGGTTTTGTCTCAGCTTTCCTTTTTCACTTCCCCGTCATAAATATCCATTGCGATACACAAATCCTGCCATGCCTGTTTCTTGCCGCCCGGAGTACGCAGCAGGTACGATGGATGGTACGTCACGATGAGAGGAATCTCCCGAGGGCCTACCCTGAAAACATGCGTCCTGTTCCGGAGGGAACCGAGCGTGACTTCACGGCCGGTATTCAACAAGGCACATGCAGCCGTCTTGCCGAGCGCAACCATGATTTTCGGTTTGATCAGACTGATCTGGCGTTCCAGATACGGCATGCAGAAAGCGGCTTCCTTTTCCGTCGGCTGGCGGTCTTTGGCGAACTCATTCGTGGCACGGCACTTGACCACGTTGGCGATGTAAACGTTCTCACCCCGTTTCATATGCATGGCAGCCATCATACTGTCGAGCAGCTGCCCGGAACGGCCGACGAACGGTTCACCCTGCTGGTCTTCATGAAAACCGGGACCTTCACCAACAAAGAGCCAACCCGCATCCTGATCCCCGACTCCGGGAACGATTTTGTTGCGCGTCTTGCAAAGGTGGCAGCGTTCGCAATGGCTGATTTCGTCAAGAAGCCCTTCCCATGTATCTCCGCCGGGTGGAATGGCTGCAGGAGAAGACGCAGGAACACTGGTATCGGAAGGGATATCCATTTCAGCAGGCAAGGATGAAAAATCATTGGAAAGCGCCTCCATCGGCAACGGCTCGGGAATGGGAATTTCCGCACTTTCCATGGCCACATTCGAAACCGTGGATGTCTTAACTGCTTTCTGTACAGGGTCAGCCACAGCCTTTTCAGCAGGTAGCACAACAGATTCATCGTCAGCCTTTAACGCGCGCGACGACCAGACGGTAATCCCCATCTCTTCCAGATATTTCCTGCGCGTCGTTTCGTCCAGTTCGCTCATCACATAGTCCTCACAACATCAGCCTCATGACGAGGGCATCTTCTTTTGGATCGACGTAATATCCCTTCCTTACGCCGATGGTTGTAAATCCCGTTTTCTTGTACAGCCCGACCGCCGGTTCATTGGAAGACCTGACTTCCAGCAACACCGATTCCATCTCTGCTTCCCGGGCGACTTCAACAGCCTTGTCCATCAGAAGTCGTCCGTAGCCCTGACCATGACAATTTCCATCGACGGCAATTTTCAGCAAATGCATTTCATCAACGATTTCCTGCAAAATGAAATAACCGATCAGCTTGCCTGCCTCGTTTCGCATGACCCAGCCATCGTCTTCCTGCGCGACCGAGCTCATGAAATTGCGATAATTCCAGTAAAAGGAAAACACGCTCTGCTCGATGTAATAGACCTCGTGCAGATCCTTGATCAGCATCGGTTCAAACTTCAGCAATTCGGCAGTGTCTGCGTCATGAGCCTGAACTGGTGGGATGACGTCCCCTTCACCGCTCATTCGCTTTTTTCCTTCAGAGCCAGTCGCTCAGCCGTTTTCAACGCCACCTTGTTCCTCAGGTAAAGCGGTTCGATGTCGGCTGCCCTGATCGTTTCACCGTGTAAAAAGCGTTCCTTGCCCAAAACGGCAATCGCTTCAGCGTGCGGGATGATATCGGGATACTGCGAGCTTTCCCCGTCAACAGTCTTGAGATCATCGGCATATGCAGTCAGACCATTGCCGCAAAACACAGGATTGCCAATCGGTACCACGTCAGCAGCTGCCGAAAGGGACGGTTCGACAACAGTAGTCCAGCGTCCGTTTTCATACCGGTATTCTCCCCAGTACACCTCGTGCATGCGAGCATCCAGCAAAGCCAGAACCTTGTCGGCTCCATATTTTCGGCGGCAGGCTTCGGCCATCGCTTCCAGAGTCACCACCGGGATGACAGGAACTGATGCGCCAAAGGACAGGCCCTGTGCAATGCCGCATGCCGTTCGCAAACCGGTAAACGAACCCGGACCGCAACCGAAAGCGATAGCATCGACATCTTTTATTTCAATACCGTCCTCTTTCAGCAACTGCTGCAACATCGGCAGTGTGGATAAGGAATGCGTGGAAAAACCTTCACTGGAAAGTGAGCGAAGTTTTTCTCCATGCAAAAGCGCGACAGAAGCCACGTCGGAAGAAGTATCTATAGCTATGATGGTCAACATGATGCGTTATTGTACCGTGTGCGCCTGATTTTTCAGACATTTCGGCTTTGTGCGCTGTCAGCTGTCGGTAAAAATTTCCGTCATTGTGGCGGCATCGCCTCAACCGGACTGTCCTGATCAGTCATGCAGCCAGCGCGACGTGACACTGACGAAAATCATAAGCCCTGCGACGATCCCGAAAACAACGTACAGGCTGCTCGCATGGGCAATGAACCCCATCATGGCAGGTCCGATCAGAAGACCCAGATACCCCAGTGTCGTCACCGATGAAATGGCTTGAGGAACCGGCATTTTTTTCTGTCTGGACGCAATGGTGAACAAGAGCGGGATCAGGTTTGCCGCACCAAGCCCGACGACGACAAAACCGGCAAAAGCAATCCATGCTGAAGGCGCTTCCATCACGATAATGAAACCGGTGGCAGCAATAATTCCGCTTCCTGTCATGACTTTGCGAATACCAAGCCACTCGACCAGCCTGTCGCCGAAAAGCCGACCTATCGAAATCGCGACGGAAAAGATAGCGAAAGACAGCCCCGCCGTATCGGCTGGTATGGACTTGGTCGTCGTCATGAACAACGCCCCCCAATCCAGAACGACGCCATCCCCCATGTACATGATGAAACACAGGACACCCAGCATGAGAATGCTGCCTTTCGGCAGGGAAAAGGATTTCCTGTTTTTCGATTCATGTCCATACGGAAACAGGAAACGCGCCATCATCAGCAATCCTGCAATCAGGCTGATCGTCAGGCATAAAATCGCCGACAAGGGTGACAGCCCCAGATTCAGGAGGGCGGAAATAATCAGCGCGCCAAAAAAACCGCCTACACTGTACATGCCATGCAAACCTGACATCATGCTGCGGTTACGTTCCTTTTCGACCAGAATGGCCTGAATGTTCATCCCCACATCAACGACACCTGAGGACGCACCGAACATGAAAAGAGAAAGGCCGAATGCCCAGGGCGACGAGACATACGCCAGTCCAATCAGGGAAAGCATGAATAGAGTTGTCGATACGACCAGCGTTTTCCGGCAACCGTATTTGCCGGTCAGCCAGCCTGCGAAAGGCATCGACACAATCGCCCCGGTTCCGACAAGCAGGAGCAGCAAGCCCAGTTCTGCCTCATTGACTCCAAGTCGCGCCTTGGCAAATGGCACGAGCACCGCCCAGGCGGAAATCGCCAACCCCAGAGCCAGAAAAATGAATCGTGTCGCATGGCCATGTCCGGTCGTCGACCCTGCCGCTTCAGGCGATATCTGTGGCCTATCCCCAGTCAAACGTTCAGTCGTCATCCACTAACCTGCTTTTCAGTCGGCTCACGATGTCGGCGTAAATCTCATTAAAAGCGGCCATCTTTTCAGGGGAAATCTCGGCAACAATGATATTTTCATGACTAGCCAGTTCCTTCAGGATACCGACAACCGTTTCATGCCCCTTTTCAGTCAGCGTCAGATTGACCCTGCGGCGATCGTTCTGGCTGCGCTCGCGCACAATCAGGCCATTCTTTTCCATCTGATCCAGCAGGTTTGTCATCGTCTGCCTTGGAATAAACAGCGAATCGGAAATCATCGCCGGTTCGATATCGTCAGTCGCCCGCAAAATCATGTCTAAAATGAGAAGCCAGGAATACGAAATGCCGCGCTTCTTGCACCATTCAGCGTAAATCCGGTTTTCAATCTGCGCCAGCGAAAAATGCCGGTAATAAAGTTCATCTGTAATCATGGCTTGTGTTCCCGAATAATGTCCATTTTTAAATCCGAATATAGATTATCCGATTTCGGATTAATTGGCAAGCGATGGAAGGAAACTGACAGGATGTTTTTAAATCGGCGAGTTGAACAAATATTGAAAAACAGAATGACATAGCCAGAACAGCCAGGTCATTTCACATGTTTCAGAAAATATCGAAGGAAAATTGACGATGACAGTTCCCTGCAAATACCGGGCAGTTTGCAGGGAATCATGCGGTTATGGAAGACGGTTATGCTCGCGCATTGTGCAAAGATTCTGCACGACTTTCAGGCCTGCGTCCGAAGCGATTTTGACCGCTTCCTCATTTTTGATGCCCTTTTGCATCCACAGCACTTTTGCGCCGATGGCAGCGGCGTCCCTTGCAATGTCAGGGATGAATTCCGACCTGCGGAAACAATCGACCATATCGACTTTTTCGTCCTTCGGGATGTCCTTCAGTGAGGAATAACATTTTTCCTTCAATCCCCATTTCAGGTTGGGATTGACGGGAATGATCCTGTAACCGACGCTCTTCAGATAATCGGCAACGAAATAACCGGCTTTGCCCGGATCGTCCGAAAAACCGACGATAGCGATGGTCTTGCAGTCCTTCATGATTTGTTTGATGCCTTCCGGGTCTTCTACCAGCATGATTGTTCTCCTGATCAGTCCGACGTGAGCTTTTGAAAAAGCCAGAAAATTGGTCTTTTATTGTCGCCGTTTACCAAAGGCCGATAATTGATTTTTATCTGGAACCATTCCTGTTGAATAATTCCGGATTCGGGATACCAGGCTGAATAGCGGTATGGTTTCAATTGAAGCGGTTCATTAAGCGAACCGCTCCATATTCCTGACGTCCAGACTTATTTCAGAAACAGTTCCGTGTATTTTTCCATCATACAGATGTTGGAAACGACTTTCAGACCACCATCGGAAGCGATTTTGGCAGCTTCTTCGCTTTCAATCCCTTTTTGCATCCACAGTACCTTGGCGCCAATGGCAACGGCATCGCGTGCGATTTCCGGCATGGCGTCAGGACGGCGGAAACAATCGACGATATCCACCGGGAATGGAATGTCTTTCAGGCTGGCATACGCTTTTTCACCCAGCCCTTCGGTAATGGTCGGATTGACCGGAACGATCTGATAACCGTGTTCTTTCAAAAACTTCGGAACGTAATGTCCACCCTTGTTTTCATCAGTCGAAAATCCGACGATGGCAACGACGTGGTTTTTCTGAAGAATGTCTTTGATGCCTGCTTCGTCCTTAACGATCATTTTTTTCTCCTGGTTTTTATTAAGTCGGGGTTTTTATCGTTTGTGTTTTGGGTGCAATATTTATTGACGAGTTCATTATGGCCCAGTTCCAAAAATCGTGCAGGGCGAAGTCATCTTTTTCTGGAACAAGATTGAGAAAACGCATTACTGCCATAAGCGTGGCGACCGGATTGGCCGGATCAACAGGCGCAGCACGCGTCTGTTTGGAGAGTTTTTCACCGTTTTCGTTCACCGCCAGCGGCAAATGCGCATAGACCGGCACAGGTTTCCCGAGACATTCATAAAGCCATATCTGGCGAGGTGTCGAAGCCAGCAAATCGGCACCCCGGACGACATGATTGATGCCCTGTTCAATATCATCAACCACAACAGCAAGTTGATAGGCAAACAGCCCGTCCGCCCGTAGCAGGACGAAATCACCCACATCTTTTTCCAGATTCTGTTTTTGATGTCCCTGTATCAAATCGTCAAAACAGATTGTTTTGTCCGGCACGCGCAACCGCCATGCCCTCGCCGTTTTTCCTTCGGGCAAACCGTTCCGGCAACTTCCGGGATATACGGGCGCGCCATCAATCCCGACAGCGGAATCGGCAATTTCCCTGCGTGTACAGGCACACCCATAAACCAGCCCTTTCCGCTTCAACTCGTCAAAAGCGGCACGATAGACGTCGATCCGGTCAGTCTGGCGGATAACGGGGCCATCCCATTCAAAACCGAAGGCTTCAAGGGTTTTCAGGATCGAGGTTTCATATTCGGGATGACAGCGGGTTTTATCGACGTCTTCGATACGGACAATCCATTCACCCTTATTGGCTCGAGCATCCAGATAACTGCCGACAGCCGCAACCAGTGAGCCGAAATGCAGTTCTCCCGTCGGTGAAGGAGCGAAACGTCCACGATAATTTGGCTTTTCCAAAACACGTTTCCTAAAGATATCGGTTGTCGATACGCCAAGGTATTGTATTCATGCGTTTTTTTGCGGTTCAACAAAGAATAGAAGAAAATAAAACCGTCAGGAAGTGGCGTT
>JAHYZB010000040.1:0-369 GCA_019424645.1 Oxalobacter formigenes | reverse complement strand
CTTGGCTAAAATGGCATCCCCAAGTTTACCGCTTTGTTTCAAGAGTTGCCATGCCGTCGTTCATTCCGTTAAAAGAAGCGGATTATTCCCTTCTCAACACGACACTGACAGAAAATTCGTGGATCGTTGCCTGCTTTTGCGCGCACTGGTGCGGGGCTTGTCGCGCCTATAAACCCCTGTTTAAAGAATTTGCAGAAAAATACCCGGATATCGTTTTCCTGTGGATTGATATTGAGGATCATGCCGACCTGCTCGACGATCTGGATATTGAAAACTTCCCAAGCCTGTTGATCCAGTATGGCGACATCGTCAATTTCTTCGGCTGCGTACATCCCGACATCAGTCTGGCTGAACGCCTTTTGAAAAGCC
>JAHYZB010000004.1:1642-14792 GCA_019424645.1 Oxalobacter formigenes | reverse complement strand
ATTGATATTTTCAACAGGCGGTAAACCTGTTCGAATTCAATTAACGTGTATGACGACAAGAAGCGGTCGAAACCCTATATGAATCTGCCGATAGACGATATCGAAAAGCTGAAAAGCAAATATGTCGGTTTTCTGAACTGGCAAGACATCATTGCCGGGCTGTCCATTGCCGGACTGCTCCTGCCACAGGCACTTGCTTATTCAAGTATCGGCAACCTGCCGGCGCAGGCCGGTATCATTGGCCTGTTTGCCGGCCTGCTCTGTTACGGCATTCTGGGCTCCAGCCGTTTTGCCCTTGTTTCGCCCACGTCATCCTCCGCTGTCGTTCTGGCCGCAGCGACCCTGTCGCTGGGAGGCGACAATCCCGGTTACCGGCTGATGCTTGCCTCTGGTCTTGTCGCCATGACCGGCCTGATTTTCATCATTGCCGCCTTGACCCGTATGGGCAACGTTACCGATTTCATTGCAAAACCCGTTTTACGCGGCTTCACTTTCGGTCTGGCCATCGTCATTATCATCAAGCAGCTGACGACCGTTTTGAATATTCATTCCTACAAAAGCAACCTCTTCGCTTTTATGGTCGATATTCTCAAGCAGGCCAATCTGTGGAATCTCGGCTGTCTTGTCACGACTGTGCTGGCTCTGATATTTCTGTCACTGGGAGAATGGCTGCGACGGATAAAAAATGGAAAATACAAGAATTTCCCGAGCGGCACGCTGGTCATCATTCTCGGCATACTCGCCAGCAAATGGTTCGACCTGCCTTCAATGGATATTCCTAACGTCGGCCTGATCCAGCTCAACCTCAACAATCCGACGATTCCCGACCTTCCCTATTCCGACTGGGTTCAATTGTTTGAAATCGGGGTAGCACTGGTATTTATTCTTTACGCCGAATCTTATGGTTCGATCCGCAGTTTCGCTATCAAACACCACGACACGATTTATCCAAACCGTGACCTGTTCGCGCTGGGCGTTTCAAACATCGTTTCCGGCCTTTTTCAGGGAATGCCGGTAGGTGCCGGTTATTCCGCCACAGCCGCCAATGAAGCCTATGGTGCCCGCACACGTATCGCGGGTATCGCAGCCATGATCATCACGTTTCTGATTATCCTGACGGTGCTCCCCTATATTGAATGGATACCCCAGCCCGTTCTGGCTGCCATCGTCATCTTCACGATGGCAACGACCTTGAGCCTGTCCAGTTTCAGGCTCTATTTCACGTGGAAAATCGACCGTGCGCTGATCGTCCTGTCCGTTCTGGCCGTCCTGGTTCTCGGTGTATTGCAAGGCTTGATGATTGCAATTGCGATCAGCCTGCTGATCATGTTGCGCCAGAACTCGAAATCGACCGTTTCCGTTCTGGGCAGGCTCGGCCAAAGCCACGACTTCGTCAGTCTGACTGCTTTTCCCGAAGCCCAGCCCATTTCCGGCATCCTGATCGTAAGACCTGATCAGGCCATGTTCTTCGCCAATTCAGACCGTATTCTGGTACAGGTGAGAGATATCATTTCTTCTTCCAAACTACCCATTCATACCGTTATATTAAGTCTGGAACAGACGCCCGATCTGGACGCGACGACAGTCGAGGCATTAAGGGATTTCTTTGAGAACATGAAAAAGGAAAGCAAAAAACTCATCCTTGCCCGATTGAAACCACCGGTACATGATCTCCTGCTCTCCGCCCTCTCCGAAAAACATCCGGAAGTATCGCTTTCAAGGCTGAGCGTGGAACGAGCCGTTCGGCTGGCCCGTATCAAGGAAAATCCGAACCGGATCGGCGAAACAGCCCTTCAGTGAAATATCAGTTTGAGCGCACGGTCATGGTCATGCCGACATCTTCCCACCACTCGCATTCTTTCTCCAGCCAGTAAAGCAATGTCGGATACGTATCCAGCCATTCTTTCGGAACCGTCATTTCGATACGGTTTTTAACCCTGATTTTCAGTTTGTCCGCCTTGAAATTCACCTTGGCATGCTGAAGCATGACCGCCAGTCTCAGTGCGACAACCGCTTTCAGTGCATCCGTATTGGTGAGGACACCATTCAATTTCCTCAGGTTGCCCTTCTGGCCGAGGACAAGTTTGCTCATCTGTTTTTGCTCGCGGGCGGTAAAACCGGCCATATCCGCGTTTTCGATGAGATACGCCCCGTGTTTGTGATAATTGGTCGGTGAAACGAAAATGCCGATCTCATGCAGCAAGGCACTCCAGTACAGCTGCTTCAGGAATTTGTCCGCTTCAGGCCCCAGTTGCTTGTATATCGCCAGAGCATAATCTGCGACACGTATGGCGCGCTGTTCTTCAACGCCGTAGCGCCTGAGCATATCGCGGATCGCTTCTTCACGACGGTCTTTCTGGGTTTCCTTAAGATAGATATCCCACATGATCCCCATTCGCAAGCCAGCTTCGATTGGATTGATCACATCAATGCCGAAATCCTTCATCAGTACGATCAGAATCGTCAGCCCCCCCAGAATCGAGGAAGCCCGTTCTGTTTTGACCCCGTCAAGTCCGGCTTTGGTAATATGACCTGCCTCTATCAATTTCTTTTTCAGGAGTTCGAGATTTTCAAGGGTCATCTGCCCATTACCGATACCGTTCATCGCCAGAATTTCCGACGTAGCGCGAATCGTACCGGATGAACCGTACACTTCCGTCCATCCACAGGAACGGTAATAATCGACGGCATCCTCGAACTGGCTTCTGGCTGACAGAATGGCTGCCTCGAAAGACGCTTCATCGATAATGCCGTCATGGAAAAAGGCAAGGCTTTGCCGGACAGTGCCGACGCTGAACGATTCAGCTCTGACGATTTCCTGTCCCTTGCCGTAAATCAGCTCTGTCGAGCCACCACCGATATCGATGACAAGCCGTCTTTCCTCAGGTCGTGCCAGAACGTTCGCGACACCAAGATAAATCAGGCGTGCTTCTTCTTCGCCGGAAATGACTTCAATAGGATAACCGATCACTTTTTCGGCATCCTGCAGAAATTCCGAAGCATTGGAGGCAACACGAAGGGTATTGGTCGCGACGACTTTCACGTCGGACAAGGGATAGGCATCCAGAATTTCCCGCAGGCGTCGCAAGGCATCGAGCCCTTTCTGGAACGCTTCCCCGGAAAGAACGTTCTTCTTGTTCAGCCCGGCTGCGAGCCGGTTCGGCTCACGCGCGCTTTTGATGACGCAAATACTGCCATTTACATATTCACCGATATGCAAACGAAAACTGTTTGAACCCAGATCTATCGCAGCAAACATTAAAACCTTCCCTTACTATGCGCAATAAACAAATACAATAACCGGACGATTATGCTGGTACAAAATGACAGTTTGTTGAAAAAAACGGAATTAGGCAAATGAAATTTCAGCCAAGTGTCGTATCGAGAACCATCATCAGAGCAAATCCAACCATCAGTCCGACCGTTGCTGGAGTCTGATGACCATTCCGGTGCGTTTCCGGAATCACCTCATGTGAAACGACAAAAAGCATGGCACCTGCCGCAAAACCCAGGCCGATTGGATAGGACAAAGCCATCCCGCTGGAAAGACTGACTCCAAGCAAGGCTCCCAGGGGTTCGAAAAGCCCGCTCGCAGCGGCAATCAACACGGCACGCAAACGGCTGACACCGGCACTTCGCAAGGCGAGCGCTACAGCCAACCCTTCAGGGATATCCTGCAAAATGATGGCAATCGTCAGTGGCAAACCGATCGCCATGTCAGCATGGGAAAAACCGACACCGATTGCCATACCTTCGGGCAGGTTATGTAATGAAATGGCAAAAACGAAAAGCCAGACCTTGTTGAAACGTTCGTTTCCGGGGCCAAAAGACCCGATCGTTTCATGTTCATGAGGCGTGAACTTGTCCAGCGAAAGCATCAGGATGACGCCACAGGCCATGCCGAAAACGACCACACCGGAGCCGAACACCTTGCTTGACGTCATTTCCATCCCGGCTGCCAGACCCGGCAGCAAAAGCGAAAACGCGCTTGCCGCCATCATCATGCCAGCGGCAAAACCGAGCATCGTATCTTCCACTTTTGTGGGGAGCTTGCGAACGACAAGCGCAGGGACTGCACCCAGAGCCGTTCCGGCAAAACCACCCAGACCACCGATGAAAGCGTATTGCATCGCCAGACTGACACCATTACTGGCGACATCAAACAGGCTTTGTATAAACAGGATCAGAATCGTCAGCGTGGCAATCAGCAGAAAAGCCGCGTAAAACCAGTGCCTCTTTGAATAGTGAAGGCAGGAATTCCACCAGCTTATTGCAACCGGTATTTTTGCTTCATGACTGTTTTCCGGAACCGACATAATCCTGATTATCTGTTTATTTTATAAATAGCGGAATGAGCTTTCATTCGACAGGCGCAACAACGCATTCAAAAAGTATTCCATACACCACCACAGCCGCGCCTGTTTGTCCAGATTCGAGTATATCCCAGTTCCAAAAAGCCCGTAGTGAAGCAAAAACAAATGACATGTTCAAAACGACGTTTTTCTCACGAAATTGTTTGAATCCGGTATTCATACCCGGGAAGTATAAATCGTCGATAAAAAAAATATTTTTAACGACAGCCTTTGTTGGGTAAGATGAAATTCTTCGATTTTGCCAATAACAATCACATCCAATTAATCAGGAATAATTACAGGCATGTTTTCTTATATCTGGTTTCCGGCCCTGATCAGTGCAATGGGCGGCTATCTTTTCATGAGTGTAGCCCCCTTAAGTACGCAATTCATGGCACTTTTCGGTGTAGGCTATGCTGGCATGTCTCTATTTTTGAGTGGGCTCTTGTGGTCGCACAGCCTTGTGCAACTGCCTGCAGGCCTTATCCTCGATAAACTCGGTGTCTATCGCGGCTTTTTGATCGCCATCATCATCGCACTCGTATCCAACCTGTTGCCCTTTCTTGCACCGGAAAACCTGGCACTGGCAACGGCCCTGCGCTTTTGCGCAGGCTTGAGTTCCGGCGTCCTGTTTCTGGCAGGCGTCAAAGTCACCGCCATGATGGCACCTCCGGAAAAAATCGCGCAGGCGCAAGGCATACAGGGCGCTGCCTTCAGCCTTGGCACCATGCTACCCTTCGTGACACTTCCCTATCTCGGCAACGAGGCATGGCGATTTTCATACCTGATACCTGCTACCCTCTCACTTGTCGTCATCGCCCTCTCCCTGCTCTTGCCAGCCTCGGTCAGGAAAAACAATGCAGGCAATAGCAATAGTCTTGCCAATCTGCTGAATGCCCTCAAATTCGTAGCCACATCAGTACCCATCTGGACATTGGGCATGTTTCACGGCCTCTCGTATGGCACGCTGAACAACCTCGGCCAGTGGCTTCCTTCCATACTGGCCGACCTGCACGGCCAAAGCACGGCATTAGGATGGAGTCTGGCAACCGGTGCCGTATTGTTACTGGGAACGCTGGCGCGCGCCTATGGCAGCGTATTGCTCCGCTGGTACACGCGAAGCTGGATCATCAACACAGCCGTCCTGTTGATCGGCGTCTGCTACATCGTACTGGGACTGATCGGGAATGTTTACGTCGGACTGGCCGTCGGCATTGCACTGGCGCTGTTCGGTGGTTCGAACTACGGCTCCATTTTCAGTTTGACGGGCCAGACCGTCTCTCCGGTTTACGTCGCCACGGCGGCAGGTTTCATGAACATGATCGCCAACATCGCGAACGTCATGCTGACGTTGATTCTGGGAACCGTAAGGGAATATACCGGCAGCTTTTCCATGGCCTTGTGTGCGACGGGGATATTTGCGCTAATTGTTTGGGTATGTGGAAGGAAGATTATCAACAGGCTGTCTGTTGTCGATAAAACAGTCTGAAAAAAACATAAAAGAAAAAACCCCGTTCGATAAACGGGGCTTTTTTGATAGCTGAAAATCTGATTAAAACGGAATATCATCATCCATATCAGATGACAATCCTGCAGGACGGCTGCTCTGTTGCGGGCGTTGCTGCTGGGTATTCTGTGCCGGACGGGATGGTGGCTGGTAGCTGCCGCGTTCTTCCGGCGGTTCTCCGGCGCCCTGACGGCTGCCGAGCATTTGCATGGTGTCGGCGATGATTTCGGTCGCGTAACGGTCGACGCCTTCCTTGTCGGTATATTTACGCGTTCTCAGACGGCCTTCGATATAGACCTGGGAACCTTTTTTCAGGTACTGGCCTGCAATTTCAGCCAGTTTGCCAAAGAAGGAAATCCGGTGCCATTCGGTCTGTTCTTTCTGTTCTCCCGAGGCTTTGTCACGCCAGCGATCGGTAGTGGCAACAGCAATACTGGTGACCTGTTCACCACTGGGCAAATAGCGATTTTCCGGATCGCGGCCGAGATTACCAACGATGATAACCTTGTTGATCGACGCCATGACTTTCTCCTGATAGACCTATTAATATATGCAGTACATATTCATTAATGAATTAAAACCGACTCATTAATGAATCACAATTATGCAGCATTATATTCCACCAGCGACATGTTTCGCACCTGTACAGCGACCCGAACGACAAATCTTTTTGATGACTGTTTTTTATCAATAGCCACAGGGTTCTGCGGCAGAATCCCAATTGCGTTATAGTATCGAATTAGCCTGTATATATTAACAGTTCACTTTGCTTTGATTGAACCGCTTTCATGACTGAAGAACAAGGAAAAATCGTTATCCGGGGCGCTCGCACTCATAATCTGAAAAACATTCAGATCGATTTGCCGCGTAACAAGCTGATTGTCATTACCGGACTGTCCGGCTCTGGAAAATCTTCGCTCGCTTTCGATACGCTCTATGCCGAAGGGCAACGACGTTATGTCGAATCGCTGTCGGCTTATGCGCGACAGTTTTTGCAGCTGATGGAAAAACCGGACGTCGACCTGATCGAAGGCCTTTCCCCTGCGATTGCCATCGACCAGAAAGCATCGTCACACAACCCGCGCTCGACGATCGGGACCGTTACGGAAATCTACGATTACCTGCGTCTTTTGTATGCCCGCGTGGGAACACCGTTCTGTCCGGAACATCCGGAAAACCCGCTGGCTGCCCAATCCGTTTCGCAGATGGTCGATGCCGTAATGGCCATGCCGGAAGGCACCCGCCTGATGATTATGGCTCCTGTCGTCGCCAACCGCAAAGGGGAGCACGTCGATCTTTTCGAGAAAATGCAGGCACAGGGATATATCCGTTTCCGCGTACAAAGCGGAACGAAAAAAGCCGCCGTTTTCGACGTGGACAGCATTCCGTCGCTCAAGAAAAATGAAAAACACACCATTGATGTCGTTGTTGACCGGGTAAAGGTCAATCCTGACATCAAGCAGCGTCTGGCCGAAAGTTTCGAAACGGCATTACGCCTGGCTGAAGGGCGCGCCCTGACGGTCGATATGGACACGGGTGAAGAACAGGTGTTTTCCAACCAGTTCGCCTGCCCTGTTTGCGGTTATTCGATTCACGAGCTGGAACCACGTCTGTTTTCATTCAATAACCCGATGGGTGCCTGCCCGGATTGTGACGGGCTTGGCCATATCGAGTTCTTCGATCCGAAACGGATTGTGCTTCACCCCACTCTGCCATTGGCTTCGGGTGCAATCAAGAGCTGGGACAGGCGTAACCCGTTCTATTTCCAGATGTTGCAGGCGCTCGCCGACCATTATCATTTCAATGTCGAAACGCCTTACGAGGATTTACCGGAAGACATTAAAAAAGTCATCCTGTTCGGTTCCGGCAAGGAAAAGATCGCCTTTACCTATACTAACGCTCAGGGCCGTCCATGGGTTCGGGAACATACGTTTGAAGGCGTTGTCAACAATCTGGAACGGCGTTACCGCGAAACTGATTCGATGGCTGTCCGTGAAGACCTTTCCAAGCTGATCAATGAACGGGAGTGCCCAACCTGTCACGGTGCGAGACTGCGCGTTGAAGCCCGTTTCGTCAAGGTCGGTGATGGCGATCAGGCCCGGACAATCGATGAAATCACCCGCCTGCCACTGAACGAGGCACTAGTCTATTTTGAGACACTGTCCCTGACGGGAGCAAAGAAAGAAATCGCTTCTCGTATCGTGAATGAAATCATTTCACGCCTGCACTTTCTGAATAATGTCGGGCTGGATTATCTTTCCCTCTCCCGCAGTGCGGAAACGCTGTCTGGCGGCGAGTCGCAGCGTATCCGGCTGGCTTCGCAAATCGGCAGCGGCCTGACCGGTGTCATGTACGTGCTGGATGAACCGTCCATTGGCTTGCACCAGCGCGATAACGACCGCCTGATCGCAACCCTGAAGCATTTGCGTGATATCGGCAATACCGTCATTGTCGTCGAACACGACGAGGATGCCATACGCACAGCCGATTTCATCGTCGATATGGGTATCGGTGCAGGCGTTCACGGTGGTAATGTCGTTGCCAGCGGGTCGCCAACCGACATTCTGGAATCGAAAGAATCCCTGACGGCAAAATACCTGAACGGTTCGCTTGCTATTGCTGTGCCAAAAAAACGGATGAAGCGGGATACTGAAAAACAGCTCGTCATCAAGGGCGCCACGGGCAATAACCTGAAAAAAGTGACGCTGAAACTGCCGGTAGGCTTGCTGACCTGTGTCACGGGTGTCTCCGGTTCGGGTAAATCGACTTTGGTCAACGACACGCTTTATGCGGCCGTATCCCATCATATTTACGGTTCCCAAACCGAACCGGAACCGTTTGAATCCATCGAAGGTCTGGAACATTTCGACAAGGTCATTTCCGTCAATCAGGCTCCGATCGGCCGGACACCCCGTTCGAATCCGGCAACCTACACCGGGCTGTTCACGCCGATCCGTGATCTGTTTGCAGGCGTTCCGCAAGCGCGTGAACGTGGTTATACGGCAGGCCGTTTTTCCTTCAACGTCAAAGGCGGCCGCTGTGAATCCTGTCAGGGTGATGGCGTTATCAAGGTTGAAATGCACTTTTTGCCGGACGTATACGTTCCCTGTGACGTCTGTCACGGCAAACGGTATAACCGCGAAACGCTCGAAGTCACGTACAAGGACAAAAACATTTCCGACGTACTGAACATGACCGTCGAGGAAGCGCATGAGTTTTTCAATGCCGTCCCATCCATCGCCCGTCGTTTGCAAACCCTTCTGGACGTTGGCCTCGGTTATATCCGGCTGGGACAAAGTGCGACGACCCTGTCGGGAGGTGAAGCCCAGCGTGTGAAACTGTCGCTGGAACTGTCGAAACGGGACACAGGACGTACGCTCTATATTCTGGACGAACCGACTACCGGCCTTCATTTCCATGATATCGACATGCTTCTGAAGGTTATCCACCGGCTGCGCGATCAGGGCAATACCGTCGTCATCATCGAACACAATCTTGATGTGATCAAAACGGCAGACTGGATCGTCGATCTGGGGCCGGAAGGTGGGGCCGGAGGTGGCCAGGTCATTGCGACGGGCACGCCGGAAGATATCGCAAAAGAAAAAGCCAGCATGACGGGTAAATATCTCGGCTCCATGCTCAGGAAGAAATAACAGTTTCTCATACGAACTGACCTGACTGATCCCGTCTGTTCCAAAAACAAACCCTTCTCTCGAGGGGTTTGTTTATTTTCATGGGAAATTATTGTCGACTCATCGCCGTGCCCGATTCTTGAAGATGATTCATGTTTCTATAGCAACACGTTTTCAGCCAGATTGATGCCCTCTGACGTCCCCCGCAATACGAGAACATCGTTTTCCTGAAAAACCAGATCGTCGACGATCTTGATTCTTTCCCTGTCGCGCCGGACAAGGGTGATTTCAACCTGAGAGACAGGCAAATCGACTTCCTGAATCGTCTTTCCAATCGCGCTTGCACCGGGAGGCAGTGTCAGGGCATGCAATCTCCAGTAGGAATCCGTCTCGGTTGGAATGACATCGCTCTCGCCAAGAAAGTATTCCCTGAGTTTGCTGTAACGCGATGAACGCACATGCTGAACCCGCTTGAGAATACGCCTCATCGGAATGCCATAAAGCATGTACGCGTATGAGGTCAAAACCAGACTGCTCTCGATGATTTCCGGAACGACTTCATCCGCCCCGGCCGCCTTTAATTTATCGAAATCACTTTCGTCATAACTGCGCACGATAACCGGCAGGTTGGGCGCCATCTCTTTGGCAAAATGCAGGATTCGCAATGCTGCCTGCGTATTCGCGAACGTGATAATCAGGGATGACGCGCGATGAATGCCTGCTGCAACCAGACTTTCCCTGCGTGTGGCATCGGCATAGGAAACACTGGCTCCAGCTGCCTCCGCCTTGCGGACCCGTTCCAGATCGAGATCGAGTGCCCGGTAAGGAATCTGCTCTTCTTCAAGCAAGGTCGCGATATTCTGGCCGGTACGTCCGAAACCGGCCATGATCACGTGCTGTTGCAATGACATGGCACTGCTGGCAATTTTCGTCAGTTCAAGAGACTGCTGCACCCACTCATTGGAAGAAAAACGCATCACGATCTTGTCGGAATTCAAAATGATGAATGGTGCAATCAGCATCGACAAAACCATGGAAACCATCGTGACTTGCAAAAGCCATGGTTCAACCATATTCAGGCCGGCAATCTGGTTGACGAGCACAAAGCTGAATTCGCCTGCCTGAGCCAGTGCCAGACCGGTTTTCAGGCTGACACCCTTTGATGCTCCGAACAACCTCGTCAGCCATGCTGCCAGCGCAAATTTGTAAAGAAAGGCAAGAACGACAATCAGAATAACCAGCCACCAGTAGGTGAAGACGACTCGCATGTCGAGCATCATGCCGATGGTAATGAAAAAAAGCCCCAGCAGAACGTCGCGGAACGATTTGATATCGACGTCAACTTCGTTTTTATAACGGGTTTCCGAAATCAGCATACCGACAATAAAGGCACCCAATTCCATTGAAAGTCCGGCTTTTTCCGTAATCCATGCCGCTCCCAGCGTGATCAACAGCAGGTTTAACATGAACAATTCCTGGGAATTCCGGCTCGCGACGAGCGAAAGCCACTTGCTCATCATCTTTTTGCCGAAGAAGAGCAAAAGCATCAGAACAAGTGCCGTTTTACCCAGTGCCAGTCCGATCAAAAGCCAGATGTCGCCTGTTCCCCGTGAAAGGGTCGGAACGATAATGAGGAGAAGAACGACGGCCAGATCCTGAAACAACAGGATGCCGATGACACGCCTTCCGTAATCCGTTTCCAGTTCCATGCGTTCCGCCAGCATTTTGGAAACGATGGCAGTTGACGACATGGCCCATGCGCCACCCATCGCCAGAGCAGCCTGCCAGGATGTCGTTCCAAGCGAGGGAAGAAGAAAAACGATGGCAAGAGTAATGATGATCGATCCGAGAATGGAAATCGATACCTGTGCCAGTCCGAGTCCGAACACGATTCTTCTCATCGCAAGCAACTGCGGCAGGGAAAATTCGAGAATTCGGCCAATCCTTCAAGTGACTGGGCATCACTTACGAGCCCTGTCGAGTAAGGACCGATAACGGCTCCGACAGCCAGATACCCCAAAATCGAAGGGAGTTGAAAGGAGCGGAAAATCACCACCCCGATCACGGCAGCACCCAACATCAAGAGGACGAATTCCAGGGAATGCATGGAAAGAAATAGCTTTCTTTTCAGATTAAAAATAAAATTCGGAAAAAATATCAGGACATGAAAAATGTCCTTTTTCCAAACCGGCAGGCAAACTCGAGAAATGTAACAGAGCGCCTTTTTCTGACTGTTATTGTATCGAAATTTATAGCTGAATAACGCTTGGGTTTGTGACTAAGTGTTACAAGTTATACCGATAACAATGTGAACGTCGGTAAAATACGACTTTTGGACAGGGTGTTCCCTGCGGCCGGATATTATTCTTTATCGTTTGGCGAAATCCTGTCCGGATAATTCGTTTATACTTTCACCATGAACTCTGATGCCATAAAAAACAAACTGTCTGTTGATTCAGATCGCATGTTAAAGCTCGCGGATGAAACGCTGGCAATTGAATCGCATGCGCTGGAATCACTTAGAAAACGCTTTATTGAAGAAGACGCCGAACATTTTATTCAGTCCGTCTCCCTGCTTTTGAACTGCAAGGGACGGGTTGTCGTTTCCGGCATGGGCAAATCCGGACACATCGGCCGGAAAATCGCAGCGACACTGGCCTCTACCGGAACTCCTGCCATGTTTGTCCATCCCGGCGAAGCAGCGCACGGCGATCTGGGCATGATTACACATGACGATGTTTTTATCGCACTTTCCTATTCGGGAGAAGCCAGCGAACTGATGTCGATCACTCCGATCATCAAACGAATGGGAACCAAACTGATTGCCATGACCGGGAAACCGGAATCCAGTCTGGCGCAACTGGCAGATGTTCATTTGAACGTACATGTTGAAAAAGAAGCATGCCCTCTGAATCTGGCGCCAACCGCCAGCACCACGACAACACTGGCGTTGGGCGATGCTTTGGCCGTTGCCGTTCTTGACGCACGCGGATTCCGCGAAGACGATTTTGCCCGTTCTCATCCGGGCGGTGCGCTGGGACGCAAATTGTTGACGCTGGTATCGGATGTGATGCGCGCTGGCAACGACGTTCCTGTCGTCAGAGCAGATACGCTTTTATATGACGCCCTCTTCGAAATCACCAAAAAAGGGATTGCCATGACCGCTGTAATCGACGAAGCAGGCCATGCCATCGGTGTTTTCACGGATGGCGATCTGCGCCGCCTGATTGAAAAACAGCACAATTTTTCGAATCTCGTCATCCGTGACGTCATGTCGAAGAATCCAAGAACGATCAGTTCCGACAAACTGGCAGCGGAAGCAGTCAGTATTATGGAAAAATTCCGGATCAACCAGCTTCTGGTAACTGATAATGATGGAAAACTGATCGGTGCATTACACATACATGATTTGACGGAAGCCAAGGTAATCTGATGAATATGGAATTGTTAGGCAAATTAGCCAAAATCAAGTTAATGATTTTCGATGTCGATGGTGTCCTGACCGATGGAAAAATGAATTACGGCCACGACGGTGAAATAATGAAAAGTTTCAACGTGCTGGACGGACACGGCATCAAACTTTTGAAACACGCCAGTGTCGAAACAGCCATTATCAGCGCGCGCAATACACCTATTGTATTGAAACGCGCCGCCGATCT
>JAHYZB010000004.1:0-1632 GCA_019424645.1 Oxalobacter formigenes | reverse complement strand
TCACGTCATTCAGGGTGCAAGCGATAAACGTACTGCCCTTGAAACCCTGCTTGAAAAAACAGGGTTCGAGGCTGAACAATGCGGTTACATTGGCGATGATATTATCGATTTGCCGGTATTGACCCGCGTGGGAGCAGCCTTCACCGTACCGAACGGCCATGTCGAAGTCCTGTCACGTGTCGATCACATCACCCATCGTCCCGCTGGCGACGGCGCAGTCCGCGAAGTCTGCGACATGATTTTGACTGCCAAGGGGTGCTATACCTCTGTTCTGGAGACCTTCCTGAAATGATGACGAGTGCCAGATCTGCCTTAAGAATACGTTTGACCATTATTTTTCTGGTCGTGCTGTTTCTTACGCTGGGTAGCATGTGGGTCAATATGGTCATCAAGAAAACGGCCGTGGATGCTTCTTCCGATATACAAAGGACCGACCCGGATTATGTTGTCGAAAATTTCCGTTATTTCAATATAAAACTGACCGGAGAAGCACAATACGAAGCAATTGGCACCAAAATGACACATTATCCGGCAGACGATACCTATTTGATTGAAAATCCGGTTCTGACCACTCAGAACAAAAGCGGTCAGATCGAAACGATTTCTTCAAAAGAAGCATTTGTGGAAGATTTCAACAGCAAGGTCCACATGCGAGAAAACGTTGTCATGAAAAGGGAAGCATCTGCGGGTAAAGGGCCTGTAACATTGACTTCGGAATACGTACTTGTTTTACCCGATGAGGAAATCATGACAAGTGACAGGGAAGTTGTCATTAAAAGCGACAATTCAACCGTGACCGGTGTTGGCCTTCATGCGAACAATGCTACGCGTGAAGTGCAGATATCCAACCGGGCCAGAGTCACTTATAATCCTCCTGGCGCCGCCAAAAAATAAATAAAAGTCAACTAGACGATAATGAAAATTTTCAAGCCTTTCAAATTTCTGATTCTGGCATTTTGTTTCGGACTGTCTCTTCCTGCTCTTGCTGAAAGGGCCGATGCCAACAAACCAACGAATATCGAAGCCGATCAAATGACTGTCGATGATGTCAAGCAGATAACGACCTTTACCGGAAATGTTATCGTCACGAAAGGTACATTGCTGATCAAAGCAGCCAAAGCCGTTATCGTGCAGGACCCGGAAGGTTATCAATTCGTCACCCTCTATGCCGCCCCCGGGAAACTGGCCTCCATGAGACAAAAACTCGATGGCGGCCCCAATCTCTGGATGGAAGGCTACGGCGAAAAAATCGAATACGACAACAAGCATGAGGTTGCGAAATTCTTTACACATGCCCGGGTAAAACGCATGGAAGGTTCTGTCGTAACGGATGATCTGATGGGGGAATACATCGCCTATGACGGCAAGTCGGAATCATACCGTGCCAACAATACGTCGCAGGGCGTCTCGAAACCGGGAGCAGGACGCGTCAAGGCCGTTATCCAACCTCGCGAGAAAAAGACTAAATAATGAGTAATAGCAAACTGGTTGTCCGGCATCTGCAAAAAACGTACGGCAAGCGAACGGTTGTTTCCAACGTTTCGCTCGATGTAGCAAGTGGCGAGGTCGTTGGATTACTTGGGCCGAATGGCGCGGGTAAAACGACATCGTGTTACATGATCGTCGGTCTCG
>JAHYZB010000039.1 GCA_019424645.1 Oxalobacter formigenes | reverse complement strand
GAAAGAGGCTGTTGGTGACATGCTGGTCTTTGGCGTGTTCCAGTTGTCCCCATTTATCGCTTTCCCTGATACTGGTCCGGGTTGTCATGAGGTAGATGGCGCCACCCCGTGCATATGATGATGTCGTCGCTCCTGAGGCTTCGGCCTTGTTGCCGGTGAAATTGCCGCTGATGTTGGCAATATTGGCAGAAGTGTAGATCGCACCGCCCATTGATGCGGAACCGGTACTGATGGCCGAGTTATTGTTAAAATTGCCGCTGATACTGGTTATGCCTTCAAAGCTGCTGTAAAGGACACCGCCGAAAGCCTTGTAGGTGGATTGGGCCGTGTTCTGGCTGAAGTTGCCTGAAATGCTTCCGATCGTTCCGGTTCCGAGATTGGCGATGACCCCGCCATAGACTGTATTGGCGGTAGCTTCTTCGGCTTTGGCGTAGTTGTTGGTGAAGTCGCCGGTAATCCGGTCGATGTTTCCGTAATTGGTGATGACCCCGCCGTAAGTCGATGAGACGGATGAAGCGTAATTGCTGTCGAATTGGCCTGATATGGAATGAATGGTACCTCCCACATCATTGTAAAAAGCACCGCCGCTCGCACTATAGGCCAACGCATGATTGGCATGGACGTTCCCGGTAATGCTGTTGATGGTGCCTTTATTGTAGATGGCACCACCGATGGCGCTGGCAGAACCGTCGGTTTCGCTGTCTAAAGCGGCCATGTTGCCGATGAAATTGGCGTTGATGTCCCCGACGGTGCCGAGATTGTAAATGGCTCCGCCCCAGTTGTAATACGAGCCGCCGGAAATATTAACCATGAAGTTGCCACTGATTTTTCCGATACTGGCTCCCGTATCGTTGAACAGCGCACCCCCGCGGGTTTCATATCCGGTGCCGAAGTTGCCTATGAAATCGCTGTTGACGGAACCGATTTGTCCCGTGTTAGACAGGGCAGCTCCAACTCCCATGCCGCTTGTACCGCCATCTGCCTGATTGGCGACAAATTGTCCGTTGAGCTGATTGATGCTGCCTTCGTTGTGCAAGGCTCCACCCTGTGCATATTTCCCGTATTTGTCAAAATGAACGGTGTTTTCCAGGAAATTGCCGCTGACGTTGCCGAGGTTTCCTGTGTTGACGAGGGCGCCGCCAGTGGCACCGGTTGCGTCGGGAGCGGTAACGGTATAGCCGCTGCCTTTGAAGTCACCGGATACGTTTCCTGTCAGGGAATCCTGACGGCCGGTAAAGGATGGCGTTCCGGTGTAGTTGTACTGGTAGTAACGGGTTCCATCGGGATAATCAATCCGGATTGTCCGGTCGCCATCGGCCGGGGCGGCTTGCCAGTGGATGACAGAGTTGGAAACGGGAGCACTGACTGACTGGGCATTCAAAAGGGACGGGCTGGCAAAAACGGCGAGGGCTGAACTGACGGAAAGAGCAAGTGTTTTTTTACAAAGCTTGCCTTTTCCATTCTTTCCGCGTGTTTTGGTCAAACGGTTGGAAGAGTGTAGATGTTTTTTCATATGATCTCTCATTTCCAGACTATAAAAGTATCTTGAAAAACAATACCTTGCGAAGTTTTATAAACAAGGAAATGTAAGGAATTAAACGTATTGTTTATACAGCATACATACAGCTTGTTTTGTTGTCTATTGGAAATAGTTGATTGTGGGAAAAATGTTGTGATACAGGCAATGCGGGATGAAAAAGGGAGGATATGAGGTGGGGAATGGGCAAGCAGGATGTTTGAAACATAACGCCGGTTTATGCTCTGGAGCCGGGATTGAAAAAAACCTGCTGGCCAGATGGCACAGCAGGCTTTTGATGTCATGTTGAAAAGCCGGATGAACCGGACCGGCTTTTTACAGGGATTATTTTTTCTGTTTGTTCTTTTTCGCTTCTGCGGCCAGTTCTTCCGGCGTCATTTTGCGGTAGTGCTTGTTTCTCAGTCTCTTCATGAACATATACTGGACGATCCATAGCAGAACGATGATGATTGCCGTACCAATAAAAAGCATTTTGCGCATGAACGCGCGATTCTCGGCTTCTTTCGCATCTTCGGTAACGGTTGCCCTTTCGAACTGGGTTTTTCCGGCCGTTTCTTCGGCTTGCACAATGGCTGCCTTGTCCGCTTCGGTTTTTTTCGCTACGTCAGCGGTTTTGCCTGTTTTTCCTTTTGTGGCAGCCTCATCGCCAGCCGGAACAGCCGGTGTGTCAGCGGCATAGATGACATCCAGGGCGGCAATAGCTTCTTCATGGCCTTCCTGTGCGGCTTTTTCCAGATAGGGAGTTGCTTCTTTGAATTTTTTCTGCTGGTAGAGTTCCATGCCTTGCGAGAGGTTGTCTGCGAGGGCAGGTTTGACCGGTATCGCGATGGCGATGGCAAGAATGAGGAACAGGGCGAAGAAAAGAGCAATCGGCTGTTTTCGGGTTGTCGTACGGGCTGTTGTAAACATGATGTATTGGGTTTTCAAATGCCGGACATTTCCGACAATACTCTATTTTAACAAGTTGAAAGCCGGTAAACAATTGAAAGATCGTCCCTTTCCGCCTCAAAAACGGAAAGGGAACGGATGGCTTGCACGGATCAGTCAGGGAAGCTGGTGTCGATGGCAACTGGCTGGATCGAGTCCATGTCGGCCTGCACTTTCTTGATTTTGCGGCTGGCGACTTTATAGGCGTCGGCGCCAAGGAAGAGGTGGAGGGGCGGTTTTTCCATGTTGGCGACAGAGAGGATGATGTCGACGCCCTTGACCGGATCCCCACCCTGTTTGTGGTTCATCCCTTTTAACAGGACATGGAAGGCTTCGCGTTTTTCCGTGTAATCCTCGATAGAGGAATCTTCGAACTGCATGGAGTCCGCCAGAAAATCGGTGCGGAAGTTGCCGGGTTTGACGCAGGTGACGGCAATGCCGAAGTCGGCGACTTCATCGCGCAGGGATTCGGACAGGCCATCGACGGCGAATTTGGAGGCGCAGTAGATGCCGCTGCCGGGGAATCCGGTATATCCGGCCATGGAAGAGATGTTGAAGATATGGCCACTGCGCTGTTTTCTCAGGGCAGGCAGGGCGGCACGAACGACGTTCAGTGTGCCGAAAACGTTGACGTCGAACTGTTTACGGACGAGTGAATCGCTGATTTCCTCGATATAGCCGAACTGGCCATATCCGGCATTGTTGACGACGACATCGACAGTGCCGAATTTGCTCACCGCTTTCGAGACGGCATTTCTGACTGACACTTCATTGATCAGGTCGGCTTCCAGCGGCAGGAAGTTATCGTTTTCCCTGCCGAGCGCACCTTCAAGGTTGGCAAGGCGGCGGGTTGTGGCGGCGACCTTATACCCTTTTGCGAGAAGCTGTTTGGCCAATTCCAGTCCGAATCCTTTTGATGCGCCGGTGATGAACCAGACTTTCCTGTTTTTCGGGCTGTTGTTTTCCATGTTTTCTCTCCTGTGATTAGTCGGTTAAGGGTGTCGATTGATCCGCCTGTAAAAGCGCTTGTCAGGAAAGTGTAACGGATTTGGATAACGAATTGAGTGAAAACGGACGTTTTTACAAAAAAAAATGCCGGGCTGGCCGGCATCGTTTTCGCAGGCGTTTGTTCAGACCGCAATCGGGGCGGCAATGGCCGGATGTGGGTCATATCCAATAACCTCGAAGTCCTCGAAACGGTAATCGAAGATGGACGGTTTTTTGTTCAGTTTCAGGCTCGGCAATGCACGCGGTTCGCGGGTCAGTTGCAGTCTGGCCTGATCGAAGTGGTTTTTGTACAGGTGCAAGTCGCCGATGGAATGGATGACGTCACCGGGTTCTAGATCACACTGCCGGGCGATCATGTGGGTCAAAAAAGCCGTGGAAGCGGTGTTATACGGGATGCCTAAAAAGATGTCGCCGGAACGCTGGGTCATCATGCACGACAGGCGTCCTGCGGCGACCTGAAACTGGTACATGACATGGCAGGGGGCGAGTGCCATTTTGCCAGCACGGACGTTATCCTGCGGAGACATTTTTTCGCTTGGCAACAGCGCGACGTTCCATGCGCTGATGATGTGGCGGCGGCTGTCGGGGTTGGTGCGGATGGAGTCGATGACGCCTGTAACCTGATCGATTATCCTGCCGTCGGAGCCTTCCCATGCGCGCCATTGCGCGCCGTAAATGGGGCCAAGATCGCCGTTTTCCGTGGCCCATTCGTCCCAGATGGTGACCTTGTTCTCGTTCAGGTATTTGACGTTGGTGCCTCCCTGCAAAAACCAGAGCAGTTCATGGATGATGGAACGGATGTGCAGGCGTTTTGTCGTCAGAAGCGGCAGGCCGTCTTTCAGGTCGTGCCGCATCATGCGGCCGAAGACGGCGCGGGTGCCGGTTCCCGTACGGTCGCCCTTGTCGGTGCCGGAGTCAAGAATTTCCTGCAGGAGGTTCAGATATTGTCGTTCCATGTTTTTTGCGAGTCGGTTAGGGTGCAATGAACGCGATTGTAGCGCAATCGGCAGCCCGGCGGTATTGCGGTTTTTCCGGTTTCAGCCTTATGGCAGGCTTTCTCCGGTTTCTTTTGTTTTTATGGCTGCCGGCGGGGTTGCCACCTTTTTTGCCGCTTCCATTTCATCGAGTTTTTCCAGTGCGGCTTTTGCGTCGGGATGTCCGTTTTTTTCCGCTTTTTCAAACCAGCTTCGGGCGATTTTCAGATTTGGCAGAACGCCATTGCCCTTGACGTAGATGGTTCCCAGCAAGTATTGTGATTCAGCGTGTCCGTTATTCGCCGCTACGGTAAAATATTCGATGGCTTTCGGGATGTCCTGTTTGATGCCATAACCGAGGTAAAGCAGACTCGCATAGAAATTCTGCGCGTCGACATTGCCGTGAGAGGCCGCCTCTGAAAGCCATTTGACCGCTTTTTCCGGATTTTTCTCTGTTCCGGAACCACTCAGATACATCATTGCCATATGGTATTCGGCTGCGGGATATTGCTGGTGTGCCGCTTTTTCAATCCACAAGAACGCTTTTTCAGGCTCGGCTTTCATCCCGATTCCCTTGCCGAGCATCATGCCGAATTGATCCTGACTGTATGCATCGCCCAGATTGGCGGCTTTTTCAAACAGGACGGCTGCTTTTTTTTCATTGATGGGGGCGCCGATGCCTTTCAGGTACAGGTAAGCCAGCGAAGCGGTCGCACGTATATCGTTTTTTGCGGCGGCTTTTTCGAACCAGAATCTGGCTTCTCCCGGATTTTGAGGCATGACATCGCCTTTCAGGTTGAGATATCCAAGGGTGTATTGTGCAGGGGGATACGCTTCGGCAGCCAGTTTTTCGAATTGTTTCACGGCGGCGCTTTTGTTTTCTTTTTCGCCGTTTCCTGAAAATTGCATCAGGGCGAGTTGATACCGGGCACCTTTGTCATTTAGCCGGGCGGCTTTCTCAAACCACTTGTGAGCCAGATGGATGTCAACTGGCATACCCAGGCCGTTTTTTGCCATTATGCCGAGATGGAACATGGCTTTGATATCGTTTTGTGCAGTCGCTTTTTCAAACCATTGACGAGCGGCTGCCGGATCGCGTTTCACGCTTTTACCCTGAAGGATCATGACACCGAGCTCTCTCATGGCGCCCGTATGGCCTCCTCTGGCGGCTTTTGAAAAATTGTCGAGTGCAAGGAGTTGATCCTGTTTTTCACAAATGCCGTGCAGGTACATCAGTCCCTGTTCGTACAGCCGGTCGGTTTCATTCAGTTCTGTCTGTTGTGTTCCGGATAAGGCAACACATTTTTCTTCCGACAGTTCCTTTTTGGGACGTTCAGAATGAATGACGCTGTCAATGCCTTCGTGAGACAAGTCATCGCCTGCATTGGCCGATAACACAGGCAGGGCGAAAATAAAAAGAAAAAGGATTCTGAAAAACATGAAAAAGCAGCTGAATAAATTATAGAATATCGATACTGAATTGACTCAAACGTGACTGTATGACGTTGGAACATTAACTATTATGAATGTTTGAATTTCTCATTTTAAAAAATTATGCCTGGTTTCGCTGAACATTCAAATATCCCTGATTCTCCACTAATTTCCATAATTGTTCCAGTTTACAAGGTCGAACCCTTTATTGAACGGTGCCTGGATTCTGTTATCACTCAAACATACCGGAATCTGGAAATCATTCTGATCGATGACGGATCACCGGACAATTGCGGCGCGATTTGCGATGAATATGCTTTGCGCGACGACAGAATCCATGTTTTCCATCAGGAAAACAGGGGGGTCAGTGCTTCCCGGAATGCCGGACTGGATGTAGTGACGGGCGACTATATCGTTTTTGTCGATTCGGATGACTATATCGCGCCGGATATGATCGAAGGGGTCGTACGGGAGGCTGAAAGAGAATCGGCCGATATCGTCATTTTCGATTATTTCATCGATAACGCAAAAGAAGTCCATGCCGTCAAAACGCTCGACAGCATCAAAAGTCTTGAACAAATACAGGAAATGATTTTGATGGATACGTATCCGAGCTATCTCTGGAACAAGTTTTACCGGGCAGCTCTTTTTGACAATGTCAGAATGTCCTTGCGAAAATTTGAAGATTTGATGGTGATGCCGCATGTCTTTCTGAAAGCACGGAAAATCACTTATCTGCCGGTTCCCTATTATTACAACCATGCCAACAATACGGCACTGACTTCTGCTGTGAATGTGGGTAACGTCAAACAGAATGCAATCAGTAAATATGGTTTGTTCAGGGCATGGGCCGAGCATGAAAAGCTGGCGGCATAATTTTTCCCCCGGGCGGTTGACTATAGTGAATCAAGAGCGGTGAACAGTGCTGTTGGAGGACTTGTCGCAAATATTTTCCGACCTGTTTTGTCCGGAGAGCAAGTTGGGGAAATCAAGACTTATCTGGACAGTAAAAGGCATGATGAGTCAGTCAGAATCAGTAAAAAACACAAAATTCTCTGGTGGATGACCGAACATTCCCGCTTTTTATGCCGCCTTTATGGAGCGCTTGATTTCAAGCTCCACCAGTGGAAGGTCAATTTAAAACTTGTCAAATGAGACTATGCCTGTTTCCGAATGCGGAAACAGGCATGTACACAGAGATCAAGACGGGCAAAAACATGTTGACCGTCCTGTTCCTGCCGTGTGATCGGGTTTTGCGACAATCAGGAATTGCGGCTGGTGCCGATCTTCATAAATTACCCAGATGCAGGGTTTTGACTTCCAGATATTCTTCCAGTCCCAATACCGAACCTTCCCGGCCAAGCCCGGATTCCTTGACGCCACCGAACGGGGCGACAGCCGTGGATACGCCAGTATCGTTAATGCCAATCATGCCGGCTTCTATTGCCTCGGAAACGCGGAATACGCGGGAAAGGTTTGTTGAATAGAAGTAGGCCGCCAGTCCGAATGGCGTATTGTTGGCGCGTTTGACGGCTTCTTCTTCCGTTTTGAAACGGAAACAGGCGGCAACAGGGCCGAAGGTTTCTTCGTGTGCCAATATCATGTCGTCACTGGCGTTGGCAATCAGGGTCGGTTCGTAAAATGTGCCTCCGAGCGGGCTTTGTTTGCCACCGACGATGACTTTGCCGCCTTTATCCATCGCATCCTTTACGTGACGCCGGACTTTTTCCAGTCCTTTTTCATTGATCAGGGGGCCGATCGTGACACCGGGCGTCATGCCGTCACCGACCTTGAGTTCACGGATCGCGGAGGCCAGTTTTTCCACGAAACGGTCGTAGATGCCATCCTGGACATAGAGGCGGTTGATGGCGACGCAGACCTGACCTGCGTTGCGGAATTTGTTGGCGATGGTGCCACTGACAGCCAGATCGATGTCGGCATCGTCGAAAACGATCATGGGCGCGTCGCCTCCCAGTTCCATCGAGACGCGCTTCATGGTATCGGCCGCATTTTTCACCAGCGTCTTGCCGACGGCGGTCGAGCCGGTAAAGGTGATCTTGCGGACGTCGAAAGATGCCATAATCGCGTCCGAGATGGCATGCGTATCGCCGAAGACGCTATTTAAGACACCGGCGGGAACGCCGGCTTTCTCGGCGATAGCCAACAGGGCATTCGCACACAAGGGAGTTTCGTTGGCCGGCTTGATCAACGCGGTACAACCGGCCGCCAGCGCGGGGCCGAGTTTGCGCGTTAACATCGCCATCGGGAAGTTCCAGGGTGTGATCGCGGCAACGACCCCGACCGGCTCACGGGTGGCGAAAATGCGTGAATTCGGCTTGACGGGTGGAATGATTTCCCCGTTGGCACGGCGTGCTTCTTCGGCAAACCACTGGATGAAGCTGGCAGCGTAATCGACTTCTCCGAGCGCTTCCTGCAACGGCTTGCCCTGTTCGGCGGTCATGAGTTCGCCCAGAAAAGGGCGGTTTTCCATGATGAGGGCATACCAGCGGTTCAAAATGGCAGCACGTTCAGTGGCCGTCGTTTTTCGCCAGCTCTGGAAGGCTTTTTGTGCCGCATCAATAGCCACTTCCGTCTGGTTCTTGCCGCAATACGCCATGTCGGCCAGTTTTTCACCGGTGGCCGGATTAAAAACGGGGAATGTCTCGCCTGTGTCGATCCACACCCCGTCGATGAATGCTTCAGGTTTGAAAAATTCGTTCTTTTTGAGTCTGTTGTGCAGTGCACTCATGTCAGCCTCCTTGTTATTCATCAGATTTTGTTGAACTCAAGGATACTCTTGCAATAACGATTTGACTATGTGAAGAACCAAATGAAAGGCATATATCTCTTTTCAGGAATTGCAAAAAGATTTTATGTAATTGACAGAAATGAAGATGACTGTTCAGGGTTGAGAATATGTCTTGTTCCAGCTGTCTGGTTTGCCCGAAATTTCATGCGCCTTTTCCGCACGCATAGACTTTGATTTTCGATGGATTGAAAACATTTCCACTCCAACACACATTTACAGAGGTAGGAGTATAAGCGGATAATCCCATTATCAATGCTGTATGTGTGGCATTTCCGTCGGAACCCATACACGCAAAATAGCTTGAATTTGCAAAAGGTATCAAAAATATCGCTGTTCCCTGACTTCCTGACACAGTCATTGTCTGTTCGACCCATCCATCCGACCATTTCCTGTACCAGTTTTCCCCATTTTGGAATGTGTCTACGACGATTGAAGTCGATGGGTCTTTGAAAGACAAATCTCCGTGCAATTTAATTGTTCCATTATCGGAAAGCGAAATATAAGCGGACGTTTCGTTCGCCGAGTTGGTGTTGACCAGCCATGTGGTGTCATCTTATTTGTGCAGATAGGCACGGCCGACGGCAAGGTTGGATTGCAAATTGATTTTTTGTCCGGATTCCATGTTCAGTTCGCCTGACATCGTGCCACCGTTTTTCTCAAGGTAGTTTTCCAGATCCCAACGGTCCGCTTTTTCAGCCAGTACGGGTGCGATTTCAGGCATGACGGAGATGGCAAATGCCGGATTTTGCAAAATCCATTTTTTCAGGGGATCGTCGAATTTCATTTCAAGCCAGTGCCCGTCTCCGGCAATATCACCTGCCTGCAGGGGCTGGTTATTGCCCTTGACGATGGGGTAAGCGCCAGTTTCGTCCGCCTTGAAAGTGGGTGTGGAGGTAGTATTGGCTGTCTGGCTCCTGACCTGTACGGTCATCCCGTGCAGGGGTTTCAGGATAGGGGATGCGAATCTGGCCGTTAACGCATCTGCCGTGCCAACGGCCTCGGCCAGATATTTTTCCTGCACTCCAAGTGCGTCGCGTGAAGCCTGTTTGTCGGAACTGTCGAAGCCCAAAAGGTCTGCGATGAATTGTCTCAGGTTACCCATGGCGAGACGGAATTCGCCGGTGGTTGTTTCCGGTTCCTTTGTGCCGGCAAGAAGGTCTTTTTCAGGTAGAAGTGGCATATTTTTCTCCATAAAAAAAGCCTCTCCGGTTTTCAGGGAGAGGCTTTTGGGGTGATTTTAAAAAAAATGGGCGCAAAAGCGCCCGACGGAATTATTTTATAAAGTTTTTTTACTTCGGTCAGCCCTGTTTTTGGCTTTTTTTTATTTTATTTTCAGTGATTTCCGGTTATAGTCGCGTTTTTGGCGTTTCTTTTTCTGGAAGGGAAGTTCGTTTTGAGAATTCTGAAAGCACAGCCTGAAGATCTGGGCATTATTCTGGCTCTCCAGTATCGCGCGTTCCGCAGCGAGGCCAGATTGCTGGGCAATGAGAAAATCCCTCCGCTGATGCAGACCCTGAAAGACCTGGAAAAAGAATACCGTGAAGGCATCGTGTTGAAAGCCGTCGATGAAGTGGGTGTGATTATCGGTTCGGTGAGAGCGCGTGAAAAGGATGATACCCTGCACATCGCGAAACTTATGGTCTTGCCGGAAAGGCAGGGGCGGGGTATCGGTACCCAGCTTCTGGTTGCCGTTGAAAAGGCATGCCCGAAACCACGTTATGAACTCTTTACGAGTAATGTCAGCCTGAAAAACCTGAAACTGTATGAAGGTCTCGGCTATGTCCGTTTCAAGGAAGAGGAAATGACGTCCGAACTGAATTTCGTTTATATGGAAAAGAAGGCAAAGGTATTTGCCTGAGCTTCGCAGAATCTGAAAGAAACGGCAACCATGAGGTTGCCGTTTTTTGTTTTCCGGCATTTTGTCGCCACTTTTCACATGCTATAGTCTGTTTCAGGTGTTGAACTTCACTGTATCCGGATAATCGAAATGGACATGAAGGGAGAATGGATCATGCGCTCACTGGCGATCAAACGCATTTATGAACAGCCTCTTGAAACGGATGGCATCCGGATTCTGGTGGACAGGCTCTGGCCTCGCGGCATTTCAAAGGTGAGGGCACATCTGGACGACTGGATGAAGGATATTGCGCCCAGTACGAAGCTTCGGGAATGGTTCAATCACGAACCTGACAAATTCGGGGAATTTTCAAAACTGTACCGCGAAGAGCTGGAAGGCAATCCGGAGATTGCCAGAATACGCGAGATGCTGAAAACGGATAACGTGACGCTGATTTATGCGGCGAAAGACCCGCATGTCAATCATGCCGTGGTGCTTCGGGACGTGATTGCGGGGAAATGAATTGCGTCGTCAGTCTGGATGAGGAAAAGGCAGCCAGTGGATGTATTGGCTGCCTTTTTGTCGGGTAATTACGGGTTTGCCGGATAAACGCCTTTTTTCTTCATGGATTCGATAACGGTTTTGTCGCCGGTTTCGGCGGCACGACGATACCATTTTTCCGCTTCTTTTTTATCGGATTTTTCCATATAAAGATTACCCAGCGTTTCCATGGCGAACGCATGGTTTTCTTTTGCGACTTCCGTCAGGAGACGCAGGCCTTTTTGTTCATTTTTCTGTGTTCCATTACCATAAAAGTATAGGCCACCCAAAACTGCTTTTGACGAGGCATCCCCTTGCGAAGCCGCTTTTTCGATCCAGTAAAATGCTTTTTTGTAATCGGTCGGGATGCCTTTTTGTCGTCCAGCGTACAAGTAGATGTAGCCGAGCATTATTTGTGAATGTACGTTATTTTTATCGGCAGCTTTCGTCAGCCAGAAAAGCGCTTTTGAAGGATCGGATTTGATGACGTTACCGTACCAGTAATGTGTCCCGAGTTTGGCAGCTGCCTTTATATCATTCTGGGTAGCAGCGGCTTCGAGCAGTGCCATGCCTTTTTGAGGATTCTTCATGACACCATCTCCGCCATAGATGTAACAGTTGCCTGCTGCGTATTGGCCGTAAGCGCTCTTTTGTGCAGCAGTCTGTTCATAAAGACGGCATGCTTCTTTTTCGTTTTTCCCAATGCCTTCGCCTGATTCCAACATATAGGCGTAAAAGTTCATGGAATCGATATCTCCAAGCTGCATTCCCTGATAAAAATAATGGGCAGCTTTCTTCAGATCCTTCCTTGCATATTTGCCGAAGTAATAAATTTTGCCGAGATCGAAATACGCTTCAGCCATGTTTTTTGCGGCGGCTTTTTCAAGATAGTCGATGCCAAGGGCAATATTTTGATGGGGCGCTTGGGTATAAAGATAAAAGCGTCCCTGACGATACAGAGCCAGAATATTTTCTTTTGCTGCCGAACGGGCATACCATTCATTGGCCTTGTTCAGGTCTTTATTGACACCTTTGCCATACTCATAAGCGTTGGCAAGAAAATACTGGGCATCGCTATTGTTTTGACGGGCTGCCCGTTCAAACAGGGTAACTGCTTTTTCAGGATTTTGCGGTGTCTGGCCCAGACCCATCTGATAACAAAGCCCTGACCGGAGCTGACTGTGAGCACTGCCCTTTATAGCGGCCTTTTCATACAGCAGGCAGGCTTCTTTTTCATCTTTTTCAAGACCTTTACCCATTCTCAGCAGGTCGGCATAAGAGGTCAGGCAATCGATGTCACCCAGTTTCATGCCCAAACGAAAATAACCGGCGGCTTTTTTCAAATCTTTTTTTGCATATTGGCCATAGTAATAAATCGTTCCAAGTTCATAGATCGCTTTGGCGTTGTTCTTTTCGGCAGCCTGTTCAAAATAGCGTATGCCGAGAGGAACGTTTTTAAGGGGTGGCCTGCTCGTCAGGTGCAGGATGCCGAGCCTGTAGGCAGCATATGAATAGCCGTTTTGTGCGGCACGGGTGTACCATGCGACAGCTTTTTCAAGGTCTTTGGGGATAGTGCTGCCCAATTCATAAAGTTCTCCCAGTTTGTACTGGGCCAGATTGAAATGACCGTTTGCGGCATATTCGATCAGTTCGACTCCTTTTTGTTTGTCAGCAGGCATGTCGATACCGCGCAAGGTACAGATACCGAAATAGTATTGTCCTTCGCTATGTTTTTGTTTTGCCGCCTTGCCGAACCATTGGCAGGCTTCTTTTTCATTTTTGGCAAGATCTTCGCCATAGAGCAGGATTTTGCCCAGCCAGTATTGGGCATTCGCATTGCCGGCATTCGCCGATTTTTTCAGCCAGTCGATTCCTTGTGCCGTATCTTTTCGGGTTCCACGACCGTCAAGATACATGAGTCCCAGAATGTACTGGGCACTGTCCCTGTTTTGACGGGCTGATTTTTCGAACCATGAAAAAGCCTTTTTCTCATCTTTGGCAATTCCGCTTCCACTAATGTAAGTCAAACCAAGCGTGTATTGGGCAAAACTGTCACCCTTGTCCGCAGCCTGTTTCAAAAGAGGGAGCGCCTTGGCATAATCGACGGGAACCTGTTCACCGTAGTAATACATGCTTCCCAGATAGATCTGTGCCCGTGGTTCTCCCTGTTTCGCCGCTTTTTCAAACCAGCGGACAGCTTCTTCCGGATTTTTCTTCATTCCCATTCCGGCAAGCAGGGCCTGTCCCAGGATGAATTGGGAATCGGCATTGCCCTGTTCGGCGCGACGACGGAGGGCGTCGATGGTTTCGGCCTGATTTTGCGATGTTTTACGCGAATACTGCTCAATGACGTTCAGCATGTACATCGCGTTTTTATCGTTTCGTCGGGCGGCGTTTTCCAGCCACTGTCTTGCCTGTTCGATTTCGCCCGGTCTGTTTTTTTTATCAAGCAATCGCTGCACATAAAGGACGGAAAGATAGTCCTGGGCTTTCGACTGATTTTGCAGCGCTGCACGATAAAGCCATTCTTCTCCCTTTTTCCCGTCCTTTTCCGTTCCCTTGCCTGCGATATAGGACATGCCCAGATGATATTGGGCTTCGGCATCGCCTGCACTGGCCGCTTTTTCAAACCATTTGAAGGCTTCGACCTTGTTTTCGGGCATGCCTGTTCCCGAGTAGTTGAGCATTGCCATGCTTCGCATGGCTTTCACGTGTCCGTTTCGGGCTGCCTTTTGTATCCAGTAAACCGTTTCATGCAGGCTTTGGCTCGTGCCTTTTCCGTTGGCATAGAACCAGGACAGCTGGTACTGAGCATCGGGAATGTCGTTGCGGGCAGCCAGCAGCAGCCAGTGAAAAGCCTTGTCGTAATCCACAGGGGTGCCAAGACCGCCCATGTAGAGGAGTCCCAAAAAATATTTTGCATGTGCATCGCCTTCACTGGCGGCCTTTTCAAACCACATCCGGGCTTTGCCCCAGTCCTGTTTCCCGCCTGCTCCGAAACCGTAAAACGCTCCCATCAGGGTTTTGCTGGACGGGTCTTTCGATTCCGTCAGGATTTTCAGGATTTCTTCTGTCTTGTGATCGAAATGCAGTGTTTCATCGACCTGACTGGCAAGTTCGGGCGTTTTCTGAATGGCAACCGGGTTGCTTGTACTTGCTGTTGAAGCCGAAAAGGGAATCAAAGTGGTGATAATCAGGCCGGATAAGAGTATCCAGTGTCTGAATTTGCCGATTTGCGGTTGAAAAGGGTTCATGAGCGCGAAAGGTTTCGGTACGGAACCTGAAGTTGATGGATTGAAATAATACTATCAGGCAATAAAACTGTTTTGAAGTGTTTTGCTGTAACTTTTGGTTCAATCAGGCAACTTCAGGAATTTTTTGACGAAAATGCGGCAAAAAAGGAACAGGTTTTTTTGTAAGGGATGTTTTGCGTTTTGGCTGTTGGCATGAATCAGAACGCGATTCCGATACAGACGCCGGCTTGGTATGAAGCGGTTTTCGGGCCGAACCATCCGGTTTTTGCGGCCAATGGTTCCGCTGATCGAAAAAGTGTAACGCGAATATGGGTTTGCCTGAAATGTCCCTGATCATCTCGCTCGTGCCTGCACAGGCCGGTATCATGATGGCGGTAAATGGCAATGAGCTGAAAAAAGAGCACAGATGAGCCGGCTCAGGACACGGGATGCCGTCAGTCTGTCCGGTGCCTGAATTGATATGGATACTTTTATCGTTCCGTATAGTTGAGGTATGGGAACAATGGCATTCCAAGTGCCATGATCGCATGGATTTTTTCATTGACACCGGTCATGCGGGAAAACTCGCCGTGGCGGTCTTGCTCAATGGCACGGATCACATATCCCATGTAAATCTGGCTTACGCCCAGTGACTGCGCCATGAGGGAGGCATTCTGGTAGGCGAGATTGGCATCTTCACACCCGAAATGACAGGATTTTGGCGTATGAAACAGGATGAGGGCAGTGGCTTTGCGCAGGATGGGGTCGTTACCGTCTTCATGCTGCTGTTTCAGGTGCTGGAGTGTCGGAAGGTACTGGTAGGCCTGTTTGAGGAAAGGCCTGAAAAGGCATTTGACCACCGGATTCATCAGTTTTCTGGCAGTCCCATCAAATACACCAATAGTGAAATCGGCAACTTGCCGGAGTTTATCCGGATCGGTGATGACGGTACAGGAAACCTGTCGCCGGTTGGAGGCGGTAGGCGCGTACCGGGCGGCTTCGAGGATTTGATCCAGTTTTTCCTGCGGAACGCCTTTACGGCTTAACGCCCGGTTGGAACGCCGGGATTTGATGAGCAGCATGACCTGTTCCGGCGACGGCATCCGGGAATAGTCGATGGGATGGATGGTTTCAGCAGGGAAGGCGCTGTGGCGCAGCGAGCCGGTCTGACAGGCATCGACGCAATGCCCGCAGACGATGCAGTTTTCCATATGCTCTGCGCCAATAGGTTCCTTTTTTCTTTTTTGAACCAGAATTCCGGCGGGGCATACCTGCACGCATTTCCTGCATGTGTCGCAGGTTTCGTGGTTGATGACGATGGAAGGGGTTTCTGTCTTCATGCATGGTTCCCGTACAGATAATATCTGGATCATACTGTAAATCAGGCGTTTTTTTGCGGTTTTTACGTGAGATGCCGATGTGAAAACGGGACCTTCAAGGTCCCGTTTTTTTTTAGTCATATCCGTTTATTTCACAGCCGTTGCCAGTTCAGGCTTCGGATGAGGACAACGGATTTTTTTCAGGTACATCATGCCTGCCACCAGCAGGGTGATGACTTCAGCCAGCGGCACGGTCAGCCAGACGCCCCTGATGCCCAGCAAGGTCGGCAAAAAGAACATGAAGATGGACAAGAGCCCGATGCCTCGCAGTACCGAGATGACAAGCGAATATTTCGCCTGTCCGACGGAGGTGAAGTAACCTGCGATCAGGATGTTATACCCGTTGAACAGGTAGGCAAACGCTAAAATGGCGGTCGCGTTCGCGGCCATCAGGATGATGTCGGTTTCGCCTGCCCTGAAAAAGAGCGTGACCATTTCGCGCCCGAAAAAGTAGAAGGCGATGAACATGACGGCGGCAAAGGCGGTCGTGACTTTGGTCGCCAGCCGGACGGTTTTCCGGATACGGCTCATGTTGCCCATGCCGTAGTTGTAGCTGATGATCGAACGCAGGCCTTCGCTCATGCCGATGATGCAGGACATGAGGACGAAGTTCAGGTAGTTGATCGCCGTGAAGGCGGCAATCCCTTTTTCTCCCGCGTAATGCATCAGGACGATGTTGAACATCAGCGTGACGAGACAGGTGGACAATTCGGTGACACCTTCGGCACTGCCGATGTACAGCATTTTCCCGATCAGGGCAGCCTTGAAGCGTCCCGCAAACAGGTTGACCGGTGTGTGACGGTGCAGGAGGGCAGGCATATAGACGACAAGGCCGGCCATGTAGCTCAAGCCCGTGGCGAATGCCGCTCCGCCGACACCCCATTTGAAGACGACGATGAAGAGCAGATCGAGCACGACGTTGGTCAGAACCATCGTGATCATGCCGACGGTCGCGTAGATCGGGCGTCCCATGGCATTGATCACGGAGTCGCACATGAACATGGCCACAGGCAGCGGGAAGAAGAGCGCAAGCACCCGGATGAAGGTGACTCCATCGTCCAGCAGGACGTCATTGCCGCCCATCCATGTGATCAGCGTCGGCGAGATGACGAAAACAATCCCGCCGATAATCCACGCGACGATAAAGGCGAAAACCAGCCCGGTGCGCAAGGCGTCGTTGGCGGTCTGCAAGTCGCCTTCACCGAGTTTCATCCCGATGATGCACTGGCAGCCGACACAGATGACGATGGCAAAAGCGATCAGGAACCCGTAGATCGGGATGACGAGGTTGATCGACGCCATGGCGTTTGCGCCGACGAAGTTGCCGACCAGAATACCGTCGATGAAAATCTGGGCGGACAGCAGAAAGAGCGCCAGCATGCCCGGTATGACGAATTTGATGAAGAGTTGCGGGATACTGCCTGTTGCAAGTTCCTTTTCTCCCCGGGTTTTTGTCCCGGTTTGTTGTTTCATTTGTTCCATTTTAATCTCATGCTTTCCGGAGTTATAAAAGCTCATCGGTTGCAATCGGCTTGTGACCAGCTAATCCTGCCGGTATGGCGGCAGAAGCGAAACAAAATGCGGTTAACTTAAAACTGCGGTTTTGAAGGGATTGCCCCTTTTTGGCCGAAAAACCTTTCAAGCACGTTTCCTGCATCATTTCGCAGGAAACAACAGGTAAATGTGACAGGCGGTAGCCCGTTTCCCCTGGTGCTAAACAAAGAGCGGTTTCATGGTTGATTGAAAAAATAGTTTATTGATATTCAGATCACTTTTTATGTTTTTAGACACATTTAGCATTCTGAACGGCTTATTTTACCAGATTTTGACATTTTTTGAAAATGTGGCTTTTGGCCTTGTCGGGGAGAAAGGTCTTTTGGGATGGAAAAACAGCTTCTTTCAGGCAATATTGCGTTGTTGTGAAAGGGATAACTGGCTGCCTGAGCCTGTTTTTTTATGTGGTTAAAGCCGTTCTATGCCGGTACCCGTTCACCGATGTGCCGGATTTTCTTCATGTAAAGAAGCCCTCCGATCAGGAAGGTGAAGACTTCTGCCAGCGGGACGGTCAGCCAGATGCCCTTGATGCCCATAAAGGACGGTAAAAACATCAGGAAGACGAAGAGGAGGATGCATCCGCGCAAGAGCGAAATCAGCAGGGAATATTTGGCCTGTCCTATCGATGTGAATACGCCTGCCGTCAGGATATTGAATCCGTTGAAGAGGTACGAGAAGGCCAGAATGGCGGTGCCGCTGGCAGCCAGTGCGATGATGTCGGTTTCACCGTGACTGAAAAAGAGCGAGATCATCTCGTTTCCGAAAAAGAAGAAGCCGGAAAACATGACGATGGCGAATCCGGCGGTGACTTTCATGGCCAGGCGGAGTGTTTTGCGAATCCGGCTGAAATCGGCCATGCCGTAGTTGTAGCTGATGATCGAACGCAGGCCTTCGCTCATGCCGATGATGCTGGCGAGCATGACATAGTTCAGGTAGTTGATGGCGGTGAAGGCGACGATGCCCTTTTCACCGGCGTAATGCATCATGGTGAGATTGAACATGAGCGTGACGACGCAGGCAGACAGTTCGGTCACGCCTTCGGCACTGCCGATGTAAAGCAGCTTGCCGACCAGTTTCATCCTGAAGCGCCCGATCAGCAGGTTGACTGGAGTATCTTTATGCAGCAGGGCGGGCATGTAAACCAGAAGGCCGATCAGGTAGGATAGGCCGGTGGCAAAGGCGGCACCGGCAATGCCCCATTCAAAGGTGAGTATGAAGAGCAGGTCAAGGACGACGTTGGAGATGACCATTGCCGACATGCCGATGGTGGCATAAATCGGGCGGCCGACCGACTTCAGAACGGCGTCGAACAGGTACATCACGACGGGGAACGGAAAAAAAGGCGCCAGAACACGGATGAAGGTCACGGCGTCGTCTTGCAGGACATCATTGGCACCCATCAGGCGGACGAGCTCCGGTGCAAAGAGATAGACGAATGCCCCGGCAATGCCGATGGTGACGAGGGCGAAAATGAGGCCGGTACGAAGGGTGTCGTTGGCGGTTTGCAGGTCATCACAGCCGAGTTTCATGCCGATGATGCACTGGCAACCGACGCAGATGACGACGGCACAGGCAATCAGGGCATCATAAATCGGGATGACGAGGTTGACGGAACCCATGGCGTTGGCGCCAATGAAATTGCCGATCAACAGGCCGTCGATGAAGAGCTGGGCCGACAGCATGAACAGGGCCAGCATGCCGGGGATGACGAATTTGACAAACAGTTTGGGGATATTTCCCCTGGCGAGTTCTTCTTCTCCCGTAGTGTGTGTCCGGGCAGTTGAGTTCATAAAATTTTTTGTTTTTGGCAAGTTTCAGGCGTGTCGCTTGCAATGATGCACGTGCAGAGGTGTCAGCCGGACAGGCAGGAACGACGGCACGACAGGCGGCACGAATGGTGACACTTATGCGGCAGGTTTGAAATCCTGATAATCGATTGTGAAGTTTGGTTTTCCTATTGCCGACTAGTCAGCGCAGGTTTGTATTGCAGTTTTCTTTTGGAGTCCCAGACCGGAAAAAGGCGTTTGCCTGTCGGGTCTGGCTTTAGACACTAAGCGGTTTCATGGCCGTTTTTTGAAGAGTTTTGAGAGTGTTGATTTGTAAAATCGTGTTGAATTATAACACTTTTCTGAAAAAGGAAAGTTTTGAACAAGTGGTTTTGCCAAAAATGACCGACGATAATAGTCTGGAAAAAGAGGCAGATTTTGCAGGAATGGAATCAAATACCGAAAGACAAATCGCTTTCGTTTGTCTTTCGGTCTGTGTCAACCGGACAGGGCTGCTGCTGGCGTCAGAACCCTGCTCTTCCTCCGGCACACTGGTTTTTGTATGTATCCAGTTCGGTTTTGTTTTTCTGAAAATCATAAAACCGGATATTGGCAGTCGGGACAGAGAGATAGTCGAGTGTTTCCCTGACGGCCTCGAGGGATGCTTTCGAGGGTTTGAAATGCCCTGATTCATTGGAAACCACGGTGATGAGTCCATTTTTTATCCACAGTTCTCCGGCACTGTAAACCGGATTCCATCCTCCGTTTAACTGGGAATGACGGACGTGTTCGGGATTGCCCCTGTAATGGGTTTTCTCATAATTGGATGGATAGATATAATCCCTGTAATTGCAGTAGTGTCCGTTGGGCTGAATGCCACTCCGGTCATAGCGTCTTAACACCAGACCAAGCTTGTCGGGGTCGTTTTCGTATTTTCTCAATACGAAGATGTAACGGCCATCCGGCATTTTTTTCGATGATGCTTCTCCCTTGAGTCCCTGAATGACCTCACGGGTATCTTTATTGTCGATCGAATCAATGATGGTGGTGTGATTCAGATAACGGGTATCCATATCCAGATGGTCACGGCAGACGTCATCGTACTCCCAGCCATTTGTGACAAGATGCTCATCCATATAGCAGGTGTGAGCCTTTTCTTCCCGGGACATCGAACGGGAGGCAAGGGGCTGTTTTTTCCATGAGGATCGCTCGAGCATATGGCTTCCGCATACGGCATATTCCTTTCTGCTGCCAAACCACGGGTCTTTGAACGTGTTTTTCCATTGTCCATTCCAGCGTGCCGTGCAGGTTTTTGATGAACAGTTGTTCTTTCGCCATTCCGATAGCGCAGGCTTGCATACCCCCTCGGCGTAGTCATTGTTCAAAATGGTGGTCGCAGCCGGGATATCCTGCCATTTCTGTGTGGCGTTTGCCTGAGGGATGGCCAGCAGCAGGCCTGTGGCAATCATCAGGGTGGAGATGTATTTTATTTTTTTCATGGTGCCTTCCTCCAGTGAATGGAATGAAACGCTTGGACGAAAAATCAGGGAATCCCCTCATTTTTTGAAGGGGATAACAGGTAAGTGCCGTGCACGTCGCCAGGGTTGGGCTATTGCCGGTTTATTTCGGGTATGGTTCTATCCTAGCAGAGAAAAACCAGCTTTTTTATTTCCACGGGGAAATTTTATGAATAAATGTTGTTTCTGGCGAGAACAGACGTTTTTTGATGGATAATCTGCAAAAATGGAGGGGTTGACACAGTGAACAGTGTCTGCCGGCTGCTGGCCTTATTGTTTGACAGCCGAGATGATCAGCATCATCGGGCGGCGCAATTCGTTTTTCATGCCCGGGACAGTGTCGAGCATGGTTTCGTCAGGCCGGGGTTCGACGAGTCCGGTAATGCTGAAACCGGTCCTGATCACGCCATTGACGTAAGTCGTCAGAGTCTTGTGGAATTTGGTCACTTTGCTGCCGAGGAAGCGGGCGTTACGCTTGCCTTCGGTAAAGTATTTGTCGACTGGCCAATGCATCGGCCTGCCGTTTTCGCTCATAATCCATTCCTGTGAACCCTGTGAAGTGAAAACAGGATGCTCGACGGAAAAGACGAAATGGCCGCCAGGTGTCAGGCAGCGATAGACTTTTTCACAGATGTCGTCGAAGGATTCGAGGTAATGGAAAGCCAGTGAGCTGATGACGACGTCGAAACTTTCCGGTTCGAATTCGTAATCCTCAATCGCCATGCACCGGTAATTTGTCCAGAGCGAGCCGTTTCGTTTTTGTGCCTGATGGAGCATTTTTTCCGACAGGTCGATTCCTGTACAGGAGACGGCGCCGTGTTCAATGGCATAGCGGCAGTGCCAGCCATAACCACAGCCGAGATCGAGGACACGCTTGCCACAACAGTCCGGCATCATTTTTTCAAGGACATGCCATTCGCCTGCGCCTTCCAGTCCCTTTTGTGAACGGGGCATCTGGCTGTATTTTTTGAAAAAACGCTCACAATCGTATTTGTTTTCTTTCATTTGGCGCGAATGGTTTTCCTTAAAGGAAGGGTGCTTGCTGTCAGTGTGCAAAAGGCATGTTTTTATGGCTGGCAAGAGTGTCGTCTGTTTGCACCGGCCTGTCATTGACGTAGATGGATTTTGCCGTTTTATGCCGTGCCGGTTTTGCGCTTATGCAACGGTTGGCCGTTTGCAGCTTTTTCCAAAAGGCTTCAGTTGAGTTCGGAAAGGAGGTTTTTCGCGTCCATGTCACCCTGGTCGGCCGCTTTTTGTAGCCAGTAACGGGCTTTGTCCATGTCTGTGGCAACGCCTGTGCCCTGAAGGTACATCGCCCCGAGGATTTTGCGCGCGTTGCGGTCGCCTTTTTCGGCAGCTTTGGTGAACCATTCAGCAGCTTTGGCAGGATCTTTTTTTGTGCCCTGTCCATTCATGAGCAGTGTGCCGAGATAGTTCTGTGCGCTGGTTTCACCGCCACGGGCGGCTTTTTCAAACCAGTAGTATGCGGTTTTCTCGTTTTCGGGCGTACCGAGGCCTTCAAGATTGATGATGCCCATGAAGGTCTGCGCTTCACTATTGCCGCCATTGGCCGCACGGTCAAACCACTCGGCGGCCTTCACGTAGTCTTTTTCGCATCCGTTGCCCTGAAAATACATAACGCCCAGCATGGTCTGGGCCTTGTTGTTGCCCAGCGATGCCGCTTTTTCGAATTGGGGAATGGCCTCTTTATATTGTCCGGCGGAGTATGACTGCATCGCCTGTTCAAGGTCGCGCTCACCGACTGCGAAGGCAGTCCTGCTGATGATGATCAGGATGATCGTTGCGGCGAGAATGAGCCATAAAAAAAACTTTTTGTTTTTGGAACCCCTGGACATAGTTTGTCTTTCATTCGCTAGGTGAAGGGAAAGTCCATAATGATAGCAGGGCTTTGGCGATCAAAAAAGCCTTTTCGGCCTATTTACGCGGAATTCAGTGGAAATATCCTGTAAATAACGTTATTTATAATGAAAATTTGACTTCCAGTTATTTTTCCATTTTTGAGGTCTCCGGCCTCAGGTTTTTTGCGGCCTGCAAAGGGGAAAGCGGATTTGTGAAAGACTTCTTTTTATGGAAAAATGGAAAGAGTTGCAGCGAAGAAATGCCCTTTTACGTAAAGGGATTCCTTCCTCATTCGTTGCCGTGAAGAAAACCGGACAGTTCCCGAGGTTTGATTGATTGCATCGTCTGTCAGGCGGGAGATTCATATTCTGCCGTTTGAATGATCTTGCCGAAAATGACTATGGACCGGGACAAAAAATTTTACTGGGATCTGTTTAGCGTGACTTTCCAGCTCAGCATGTTCACGCTGGGCGGCGGCTTCGTCATCGTTCCCCTGATGCGCAAGAAATTCATGGAGGAGCGGCACTGGATCGATGAGGATGAGATGATGGATTTGACGGCGATTGCCCAGTCGGCTCCCGGGTCGATGGCGGTGAACGCGTCCATTCTCGTCGGTTACCGGCTGGCCGGAATAACGGGGGTGTTCGTGACGGTCCTCGGCACGGTGCTTCCGCCGCTGATCATCCTGACCGTCATTTCGATGTTTTACGCCGCTTTCAAGAGCAATGCCTATGTGGCAATGGCGATGAAAGGCATGCAGGCATGCGTGGCCGCCATTATCATCGACGTGGTCATCACGATGGGCAAGGGCGGCCTCGCCCCGAAAAAATGGC
>JAHYZB010000038.1 GCA_019424645.1 Oxalobacter formigenes | reverse complement strand
GAGACCCGGACGGCGCATGACTTCGGCATACAGCCCTTCCGTCGGCAAAAAGAGCAGGGCAAAATCGGTGGTATGCGGAGGTGCAAGATATTTCTCGGCAATCGTTTTTGCCTGTAAACGGATAGCCCGCTCAAGCTCTTTTCCGGCGGTAGCGACACCGTCATTATCGGCACATTCGGACGCTTCCATCAGGCGCTCATACTGCTCTTTCGGAAATTTGGCATCCACAGGCAACCATACCGGATGGGTATCGTCCCCTTTGCCCGGAAGCTTGATCGCGAATTCGACGATAGCACCCGAACCGGGTACCGTTTCAACGTTTTTGGCGTATTGTTCTGGCGTCATGAGTTGTTCCAGCAGCATTTCAAGCTGGACTTCACCCCAGGTACCACGCGTTTTCACGTTTGTCAGGACACGCTTCAGATCGCCCACCCCCATCGCCAGCTGGTGCATTTCACCCAGCCCCTGATGCACTTTTTCAAGGCGTTCCGAAACCTGTTTGAACGATTCACCCAGCCGCTGTTCCAGCGTCGCATGCAGTTTTTCATCAACTGTCTGCCGCATTTCTTCCAGTTTTTTTGCATTGTCGGACTGGAGTTCACGGATTTTTTCTTCCAGCACACCGCGCACTTCTGCCATACGCTTCGTATTGGATTCAGTCAGGGTCGTCAGGGTCTGGTGAAGCGTATCGGAAAAACGCTTCATGGCTTCAGCCTGTTCTGCGCGGGCATTTTGCGACTGGATGGCCATCCCTTCCCGCATTTTTTCAAGCTGTTCGTTGTTCGTCGCGGCCAGACGGGACAGTTGTTCGGCAAACCCTCGCATCTGGTCACTTTGTATCGTCGAGACACTGGTCATTTGCTGGGTAACGCCCTGCTGGAACTGTACCAGCGTGGCAGCCAGTTCCTGACGCGTACCCTGCGCACTCAAAAGAACCTGTTCACGTAATTGCCGTTCCGTCCGTTCATTGACAGCCTGCATGGTATCGGCCAGTTCCCGCTGCAATTCAGGCAAGCTGGCAGCCAAACCCGATTGACGGTTCTGCCTGAACAGCTGAAGCACGAGCAACACCATGCCAAGGGCGACGAGGACAATCAGGACATACAGGGCAGTTTCATTCATGGGCAGGCGACTTTCTGTTCAGTCAGCAGATCAATAACACACCATGGGACTGCTTCAGCTGAAACAGTCCCGTTCATTCTGACGCTATTTTACTCACATTAAGCGTTACCGATCTCTATTTTCTCAAAACCCGCAGCCCATTCATCAGAACCAGCAAGCTGGCACCCATGTCGGCAAAAACGGCCATCCACATCGTCGCCATCCCGAACAGGGCAAGTCCGAAGAAAACGAGTTTGATACCCAGCGCGATCATAATGTTCTGCCAGAGAATGGAATACGTGCTGGCAGAAAGTTCGATCATTTGAGGAATACGGCGCAAATCGTCGTTCATGATGACGACATCGGCCGCTTCCATCGCAATATCGGTTCCCGCATCTCCCATTGCAATACCGATGTCGGCATGAGCCAGCGCCGGAGCATCGTTAATCCCGTCGCCGATCATGGCGGTCACACCGTATTGTTTCTGAAGCTCCTTCACGGCGTCCAGTTTCTCAGCCGGCAAAAGATTGCCGCGGACATTTTCAATACCTGCTTCATCGGCAATCGTCTTCGCCGTCGTTTCATTGTCACCAGTCAGCATGACAGCAATGATATTTTTCTTTTTCAGTTCGGCGAGCGCTTCACGTGAGCTTTCCTTTATCCGGTCGGCCACGGCAAAAATGGCAAGCACCTGTGCTTCTGACGCCAGAACCGTGACGGTATAGCCGAGTTTCTCGAATTCCAGTAACTGATTATGTACTTCAGGAACACACAGGCCTTTTTCTTCAATGAGCCGGTGATTGCCCATGATAAGCGCGTGTCCTTCAACGGTTCCTTTTATCCCTCTTCCCGGCAAATCGGAAAATTGGATAACCGCTCTCGCCGTCCGGTTCAATCCGGAGGCAATGGCTTTCGAAACAGGATGGGCCGAGCTGTCGGCCAAACCCATCGCCCATGACAGGACTTCATCTTCAGAAAAAGGCGAGGCGATGATTTTCACCGTCAGCAAACGCGGCTTGCCTTCCGTCACTGTACCGGTCTTGTCCAGTGCAACGACCTTTATTTTCCTTGCTTCTTCAAGATAGATACCGCCTTTCATCAGGATTCCCTTCCTGGCAGCAGCAGCCAGACCGCTGACAACCGTGACCGGGGTGGCAATCACCAGCGCACAAGGACAGGCGATGACCAGCATGACGAGGGCCTTGTATACTGCCTGTCCCCAGCTCCAGCCGAAAATAAACGGCGTCAGAACAGCGACACACACGGCAAACAGAAAGACCAGCGGCGTATAGACCGCTGCAAATTTATCGACGAAACGCTGGGTCGGTGCACTGGCTTCCTGCGCCTCTTCCACAGCCTTGATAATACGGGCGACAACGGTGTCAGATGCCAGTGCCGTAACGACAAATTCGATGATGCCCGATTCATTGATCGTTCCGGCAAAAACCGGATCACCGGGTTTTTTATCAACAGGAATGCTTTCGCCTGTTACCGGCGACTGGTCAACCGTTCCATGACCGTTCCCGACAATACCGTCCAGCGGAATCCGCCCTCCCGGACGGACGCGAACAAGCATCGCCAGGGATACATCCTTGACCGGAATGGCTGTCCAGACACCATCCGGTTTTTTAATTTCCGCTGTCGGCGGTGTCAAATCCAGCAGATTGCGAATGGCATTGCGAGCCCGATCGACGGAACGCGCCTCGATCAGCTCGGCAATGGCGTACAGGGCCATGACCATGGCTGCCTCCGGCCACTGGCCAATCACAAAAGCACCCGTCACGGCGACTGTCATCAGGGCGTTGATATTGAAACGCCTCTGCATCAGGGCAGCCAGACCTTTGCGGTAAGTGGAAAATCCTGACAGCCAGATGGCGACAGCCGACAAGGCCATACCGCCGATCTTGACGGACAGAAGATCACCCCCGGCAAAATCCAGAATCTCGACGGCAATTGCAATGGTCAACGCCAGCCAGAGATGGTAAACACGGTCTTCTTTTTTGGGAACG
>JAHYZB010000037.1:77960-83821 GCA_019424645.1 Oxalobacter formigenes | reverse complement strand
AGAAGTCCTGTCAGAGGATTGCTGAATGTATCGCTGCCAAAACCGGCTGTCTGGACGACTTCCCCGCATGCCAGAGACATACTGGCGCATTCCAGTACATCGGCGAGACTTTTCCGGCTTCCTTCGGACACGATTTTGGGTTCCCCTACCAGCAATGCGCCGTGCATGCCGAAACCGGCAACAGCGTCGACAAGATTCCGGGGCGAATCCACAAACGGATATTCCGTCACTTCGATACCGTGAGCCATCCATTCAATGCAATCCGCCATTTCACGGATAGTCGCATTCTCTGGCGGGACTTTTCCCAACCTGAAAACGACTTCTGCCTCGATACGGGGTTGAAGCATTCCTTTCAGGCTGAAAGAGCCTTCGCTGTTTTCCATGAACCGGACAGACGAATCGTAAAGCCAACCCCAGAACGGGAGCTGGGCCTTGCGATGATCTTCCGGGGAAATACCATTCAGGTAATCGAATTTCCGTCCGATTATCGTTTCACCTTCGGCGGTTCGTATATCGCCAATGCGTTCCGCAATTTCATAAGCATCTTCGACGGTTATCGGATACCGTGAAGCCAGTGATGGCATGAGTTCCGATTTCTGTCGTGCATCGAGCAACTGATGTGCATAACGATTGGCGAGGGCAGTCATTAACATGGCGACCTCTCACGTAAATGTGTTCTTTTTCAGTCAGAATCACTTTACGCAAGCAGGGTTCCCTGCCATTGCGCATTCTCATCAAAAATGCGATTAAAGACCGCCTGATGAATCAGAAATCGGTAAAAAAGGAAAAGAATCAATCACCTGACGTAATTTACAAGACACGCCCTGAATAATCGCGCGCGAACTGCCATGCCGTACGGCCGGAACGGGAACCACGATGCAGTGCCCATTGCAGGGATTCATCCCGCGACTGCGCTATCTGGTCTTCAGAGCAACCAAGGGATCTTAACCAGTGAGCGGTAATGAAAAGGTATTCATCCTGACTGTAAGGATAGAAAGAAAGCCACAGTCCGAAACGGTCTGAAAAGGATATTTTTTCTTCCACGGTTTCGCTGGGGTGCAAGTCACCGTTCGCATCGTGGGAATATCCTTCGTTATCGGACATTTTCTCAGGCAAGAGATGGCGCCGGTTGGATGTCGCATAAATCAGGATATTGTCAGGCTGTGCAGCCACGCTACCGTCAAGAGCGACTTTCAGAGCCTTGTAACTGCTGTCGCCCTCGTCAAAAGACAAGTCGTCACAATAAATGATGAAACGTTCCGGGCGCGTTGCCGTCAGTACGGAAATTTCCTCAAGATCGATCAGGTCATCCTTGTCGACTTCGATCAGGCGAAGCCCCTGACCGGAAAATTCGTTCAGACAGGCACGAACCAGTGACGATTTGCCAGTACCTCGTGCGCCGGTCAACAACACGTTATTGGCTGGTTTTCCTTGCAAAAACTGGCGTGTATTTTGTTCCAGCAAGGCTTTTTGCCTTTCGACGTAAAACAGATCGACGAGTGATATGGGGGAAATATGGACGATAGGCACCAGTGTTCCGCGACCGTTTTTCTTTCTCCAGCGGAAAGCCGATGTTGGAGAATTCCAGTCGATGTTTTCCGCCGTCGTAGAAGGCGGCAACAGTTCTTCAACGCGGGCGAGAACGGCCTCCGCGCGTGCCAGAAATTGCTCAAGTGTCGTCATTATGAACGGTAATCTGCGTTGATCGAAACATAGTCATGCGACAGATCGCATGTCCAGACCGTCGAAGCGGCATTGCCACGTGCCAGCGTAATCCGGACGAGGATTTCATTTTTCTTCATCACGCGCTGGCCATCTTCTTCCAGATAATCGGGATTTCTGCCACCATTTTTGGCAACCCAGACGTCATCCAGATACAGGTTCAGTTTTTCAACATCCAGATCGTCGATACCGGCATACCCGATAGCGGCAAGAATTCTGCCCAGATTCGGGTCTGATGCGAAAAATGCCGTCTTGACCAGAGGCGAGTGGGCGACGGAATAAGCAATCTGACGACATTCTTCTTCAGACTTGCCTTCTTCAACAGTAATGGTAATGAACTTGGATGCACCCTCTCCGTCACGAATGATTTTCTGGGACAGTTCCTGAGCCAGATCCGTTACGGCGCCGAGCATTGTCTGATAATTGCCGGAAGCCGTGCTCGTGATTCCGATATCGACTTTGCCTGTCGCCATGAGGATCAGCGAATCATTGGTTGAGGTATCGCCATCGACCGTAATGCAGTTGAACGATTTGTTGACCGCCGACGTCAGCATGACTTCCAGCACTTCCTGCGGAATCACGGCATCGGTAGCGATGTAGCCCAGCATGGTTGCCATATTCGGCTTGATCATGCCCGAGCCCTTGCACATGCCGGTAATCGTGACGTTTTTTCCATCAATGACAACGACACGGGAAGCCGCTTTGGCAATGGTATCCGTCGTCATGATCGCTTCGGCGGCATTTAACCAGTTGTCTTCCTTGAGATCAGCGATAGCGGCCGGCAACCCCGCAATGATTTTATCGGCTGGCAACGGTTCCAGAATGACGCCCGTAGAAAAAGGCAGAACCTGCCCAGCATCGCAACCCAGCAATTTTGCCAATGCTGTACTGGTGTCGACAGCATTTTTATAGCCCGACTCACCCGTACCGGCATTGGCATTTCCGGTATTGACCATCAAAGCCCGGATCGGCTTGTTATCCTTCCCGGTTTTTTCCAGATTGGCCTTGCAAATCTGTACCGGTGCGGCACAAAAGCGGTTTTTGGTAAACACGCCGGCAACAGTCGCCTCTGGCGCCAGCTTCATGACCAGCAGGTCTTTCCTGTCGGCCTTTTTGATATTCGCTTTTGCATAGCCGAGTTCAAGACCCGATACAGGTTTCAATTCCGAAGCGAGGGGAACGGAAAGATTGACAGCCATGATATTTACTCCACCAAACCAGATTAATCCACTATTGCCGCTGACGCAATCACGCTTTTATTCAAGACGTCCGTGGCAATGCTTGTACTTTTTGCCACTCTGGCACGGACAAGGATCGTTTCTGCCGACTTTCGGAACTGTATTGACGATGGGTTGCTGTTTTTCTTCGGTTTCTTCGGCGCTATCGCCTTCGGAATCCGAATCGTCTTCAACTTCAGGCTGATCGTAACTGATATCGGAATACTGTGCTTCTTCGTTCATCGCAGCAGCCATTTCGACTTCTTCGCGTGTCTGGATTCTGACCAGCATCAGCACTTTCGTCACGTCGTTCTTGATCATGTCGAGCATCTGGCTGAACAACTGGAACGCCTCGAATTTGTATTCCTGTTTCGGGTTCTTCTGGGCGTAACCACGCAAATGAATACCCTGACGCAGATGATCCAGCGCGGCAAGATGTTCGCGCCAGTAATTGTCAAGGCTCTGAAGCATGACACTGCGTTCATATGCTGCAAACGCTTCCTTGCCAACCAGATCGACCTTGGCCTGATAAAACTCGTCCACCGTCTTGATGATATGCTCAAGCATATCTTCATCCGTCAGCGTTCTGGATTCTTCCAGCATGGCCGCCAGGGGAATATCCAGTTTCCACTGATTGGCAAATTCTTTTTCAAGCCCGTCAATATCCCACTGTTCTTCAACAGACTGTTCCGGCACATAAGTTCTGAACATATCAGTGAAAACACCGTGACGCAGGGAAGTGATCAGTTCTGCCGTATCGATCAGTTCCAGTAATTCATTACGCTGCGTGTAAATGACTTTGCGCTGATCATTTGCGACGTCATCATATTCCAGCAATTGTTTACGCATGTCGAAATTGCGTCCTTCGACTTTTCTCTGTGCCGATTCGATAGAGCGCGTCACGATACCCGATTCGATCGGTTCGCCTTCAGGCATTTTCAGGCGTTCCATAATCGAACGCATCTTGTCACCGGCAAAAATACGCAACAACTGATCGTCCAGAGACAGATAAAAGCGGGAGGAACCCGGGTCACCCTGACGGGCAGCACGGCCTCGCAACTGATTGTCGACACGACGGGATTCATGCCGTTCAGTGCCAATGATATGCAAACCGCCCTGTGCCAGAACGAAATCGTGCAAGGACTGCCATTCGTTACGCAACTGACTGATTTTCGCCTCTTTCTGGTCTTCCGGTATCGAATCATCGGCCAGGAGGAACTCGATCTGTTTCTCGACATTACCCCCCAACACGATATCCGTACCGCGACCGGCCATATTGGTCGCGATGGTAATCATCTTCGGACGGCCTGCCTGCGCAACGATTTCCGCTTCACGGGCATGCTGTTTTGCATTCAGGACGTTATGAGGCAAACCCGCCTTGGTCAGGATACCGGAGAGCAACTCGGAATTTTCAATGGATGTCGTACCGACCAGAACCGGCTGACCGCGTTCATAGCAGTCCTTGATGTCGTTCAACATCGCGCCATATTTTTCCTCATCGGTCTTGTAAACCTGATCCTGCTTGTCCGTACGCTGATTCTTTTTGTTGGGCGGAATAACAATGGTTTCGAGGCCGTAAATTTCCTGGAATTCATAGGCTTCCGTATCGGCCGTACCAGTCATGCCGGACAGTTTTTCATACATACGGAAATAATTCTGGAATGTAATCGAAGCCAGCGTCTGGTTTTCGTTCTGGATCTTGACACCTTCTTTCGCTTCGACTGCCTGATGCAGGCCATCAGACCAGCGGCGACCGTCCATCAGGCGACCGGTGAACTCATCGACGATAATGACCTGTCCATCCTGAACAACATAATGCTGGTCGCGGTGGAACAGGGTATTGGCACGCAATGCGGCATACAAATGATGAACCAGAATGATATTGCTTGCGTCATAAAGCGAAGCACCTTCTGCCAGCAATCCCATACTCGTCAAAATCTTTTCGGCTTTTTCGTAACCGGCATCAGTCAGATAGACCTGGTTGGCCTTCTCGTCCTTGGTGAAATCGCCCGGAACCTCGATTTTTCCCTTGCCATCACGTGTTTCCTCACCGATTTGCAAGGTCAGCAATTTGGGAACCGAATTCAGCTTGTAGTACAAATCGGTATTATTTTCGGACTGCCCGGAAATGATCAACGGTGTTCTGGCTTCATCGATCAGGATCGAGTCAACCTCATCCACGATGGAATAGACCAGACCGCGCTGTACGCGGTCTTCGGTGTCATACACCATATTGTCGCGAAGGTAATCGAAACCGAATTCGTTATTCGTACCGTATGTAATATCGGCCGCGTAAGCGAGCTGTTTTTCATCGTGGTCACTGTTTGACAGGTTGATACCCGTTGTCAAACCAAGCCAGCCGTACAGTCGGGACATCCACTCGGCATCGCGCTGGGCCAGATAATCGTTGACGGTCACCACATGGACGCCCTTGCCGGTCAGGCCGTTCAGGTAGGCCGGCAAAGTCGCCACAAGCGTCTTACCTTCACCAGTGCCCATTTCAGCAATTTTTCCGGCATGCAAGGCCATGCCGCCGATCAACTGGACGTCGAACGGCCGCATCTTGAGAACGCGCTTGCTGGCTTCACGACAAACGGCAAACGCTTCCGGCAAAATACTGTCGAGCGATTCACCTTTTGCAAGCCGTTCTTTGAATTCGGGAGTTTTCGCTTGCAGTTCGGCATCGGACAATTTCTCCAATGCAGGTTCAAGCGAGTTGATTTTGGCTACGGTCTTGCCGTACTGCTTCAACAGCCGTGAATTGCGGCTGCCAAAAAGGCTGGTCAATATGGACATGTTACGTTCTTGAAATTGTACAGTGGCGGTGATTGCATAAAGACAGTTTCATTACTGAATCAACGTTCACCCTGGTAAAAAAATCATTCTATCACGCACCCATTACGAGTAATAGAACAACTTTAA
>JAHYZB010000037.1:67780-77921 GCA_019424645.1 Oxalobacter formigenes | reverse complement strand
CGCAATTTACTCATCAATTGCCATGCGGTTGTTGTTTTAAAACGGCAAATTCGGGAATCGCTAGTAAAAGATGGATCGGTTATACTTGAAGCTCGAAATTGACCCCGTTTTCCTGATCAAGCAGCCAGCCAGAGCATGAAAATCACTAACGTTTTTCCTACCGCCACAGAATACCTCGACTCGCATGAAAACATGTCTGGTCTTCTGCAAGCTGCCCGGCGCCTGTCGGAAATCGAAAAAACATGCCAGTCCATCCTGCCGCGTCATTTTTCAGCCTGCTCCGTGTTGAAACTGGAAAACGGCACAATGATCATCGGCGTTCCGAACCAGTCTATCGCTGCCCGCATACGGCAGCAGATACCCTATCTGCAGGCTGAGCTGAACCGGACAGGATGGCCAGTCGAATCGATTCGACTGAAAGTCCAGCTGGCACAAAAACGTTTTTCCGAAAAACCTGCAGCAAGAAAAACCTTATCCAACCAGGCCTATGAATCCCTTGTCGACTTGTATTCCAGCCTGGACAAGACGAAACAGAACAACAGGCTTGTATCCGCATTAGGCGAACTGATCAAAAGCCATCAACGGAAATCCGGACAGGAATAAGGACAGCTTGTGCCGTTCAGGCTGGCAGCCATTCCAGCGTGGATTGTTCAAAGAGTGAATTCGGCGCTTCCTGCTCTGTCGTGAACGTCACGATCTCATAGGCATCAGGTTGTGCCAGCAATGCACGGATAAGCTGGTTATTGAGTGCGTGACCGGACTTGTGAGCCGTATAGCTCGCCAGGAGCGGATGTCCGATGTTATACAAGTCGCCAATCGCATCCAGAATCTTGTGGCGCACGAACTCATCTTCATAGCGAAGCGCGTGAGCATTCAGAATGCGGTATTCATCCATGACAATGGCGTTTTCAAGAGAACCGCCACGGGCCAATCCCATGCCACGCAATGTTTCCACATCCTTCACGAAACCGAAAGTACGCGCTCTGGCAACGTCCCTGACATAAGAAACCTTTCCCAGATCGATAACCGCTCTCTGGTGAGTCGAATCAATGGCCGGATGGTTGAATTCAATAAAAAAGTCCAGTTTGAAACCGTTGTAGGGTTCAAGCCGCGCCCATTTCCTGTTCGCACCTTCTCCTTCACTGATTTCTACCGGCTTTTTGACACGGATGTATTTTTTCGGGGCATCCTGCTCTTTCAAACCCGCCTGCTGAAGGAGAAATACGAAAGAAGAAGCGGAACCGTCCATGATCGGAATTTCTTCCGCATTGACGTCGACATGAAGATTGTCGATACCGAGCCCTGAACAGGCCGACATCAGGTGTTCGATAGTGGAAATGCGAACGCCGTCCTTGACAAGCGTGGAAGCCAGCATCGTTTCACCGATGGCTTCAGCGCCGACAGCAATCGATACCTCCGGTTGCAGATCAGTCCGATGAAACACAATACCGGTATCGGGAGCCGCGGGCCGGAGCACCAGTTCGACTTTATATCCGGAATGCAATCCAATCCCGACCGTGCGGGTTGGATATTGTATGGTACGTTGCTTCAGCATGATTCGGGTCGCTATATCGTTATTCAATCACCAGACAGGACAAAATGTCCGCTCAGGGCATATTTTACCTTGTCACGAGATATCCTGCTGAAACCAGCCACCCATGACAATAATGGTTTTTACTATTTATACTCTTCAGGCAAAAACGGGCAATTTTTTATTACACTTGTAACAATTTAATAAAGATATCCCATCTTTCCAGCCGGATACATCCGGCTGGAAAGATGAATCGCCAGAATCAGTCTGCCTGTCTGCGAAGGAAAGCCGGTATGTCGTATGTTTCCATGCCGTTCTTTTCAAGTGCCCGGACAGTATCGGTTGCCGATTCGCGTCCATGACGCCAGACAGCCGGCTTCTGAAGCGTTTCAAAAGATGTGGTCTGTTCCTGTGTAGCCACTGCATCTTCGGTAACAGGCATAACCACGTCATTGTTCGTACCGGTTCTGAGCTGAGGTGTCTGGATCAGGCGCATCGGTTTTTTGCTGCGCCCCAGTCCGGTTGCCACAACGGTAACGCGAATGTCTTCGCCCATCGTATCGTCGTAGGCGATACCCTGCGCAATCGTTGCATCCGGAGAAGCGAAAGCACGAACCGTTGCCATCACTTCCTTGATTTCCTTACCTTTCAAACCACGGCTTGCCGTGACATTGACCAGAACACCACGAGCGCCCGAAAGATCGATGCCGTCAAGCAGCGGGGAAGCAACAGCCTGTTCCGCCGCGATTCTGGCGCGATCGACACCTGCTGCCACGGCCGTACCCATCATGGCCTTGCCCTGTTCGCCCATGATCGTCTTGACGTCATTGAAATCGACGTTGATGTGACCGCGGACATTGATGATTTCGGCAATACCGGCAACGGCGTTGTTCAGCACGTCATCGGCATGTTGCAGCCATTCGATCATGCTGTCGTCTTCATAAATATCCTCGAGCTTTTCGTTAAGGATAACAATCAGCGAATCAACATGAGCTGAAAGCGCTTCGAGACCTTCCTCGGCAATTTCCATGCACTTGTCGCCTTCGTACGAAAACGGTTTGGATACGACGGCAACCGTCAGTGCGCCCAGCGACTTGGCGACTTCAGCTACGATCGGAGCAGCGCCGGTACCCGTACCGCCGCCCATACCAGCCGCGATGAAAACCATATGTGCACCTCTTAACGCGTCCTCAATACGGCTGCGCGAATCTTCCGCCAGCTGGCGGCCTACGTCAGGACGCATGCCAGCACCAAGACCGGTTTCGCCGATCTGGATAATATTGTGAGCTTCCGAATGCGACAAAGCCTGCGCATCCGTATTGGCCGCAATAAATTCAACACCGGAAACACCCTTGTTGATCATATGCTGGACAGCATTGCCGCCAGCACCACCTACGCCAACCACCTTGATGATGGTACCCAGCGTTGCATTATCGACCATATCAAATTCCATGATTTCACTCCTGTCAGAAATGCTGTTTTTATTTGGCAATTCTCGCGCGATGCGACAATTTCCAACTAAAAACGGCTTTTAATAAAACTTTAAATCCCGATAAATCAAAAATTCCCCATAAACCATTCTTTCATCCGTTGCAGCACAGCCTTGCTCGACCCCTGCTGCTTCGTGACGATACTGCCTCTCATATACTGTTTCTTTGCCTCGCCCAGCAAACCGTGCGCCGTTGAATATCTCGGGCTTCTGACAACATCGGCCAGCTGCCCGTCGTAATGCGGAATGCCCAGCCTTACCGGCTTCAGGAAAATATCCTCAGCCAGTTCGGCAATACCCGGCATTAGCGCCGTACCCCCTGTCAGCACAATCCCTGACGAAAGAACTTCTTCATAATCCGATTCCCTGACAACCTGCAGGGCCAGCGCAAACAATTCCTCGACCCGCGGTTCGATCACCGCTGCCAGCATCTGGCGTGACAGGGTACGCGGACCACGATCGCCAAGCCCCGGGACTTCAATCGTTTCGGCAGGATCGACCAGTACCTGCTTCGCAATGCCGTAACGCAACTTGATTTCTTCCGCTTCCAGCGTCGGCGTACGCAATGCCATCGCAATGTCATTGGTAATCTGGTCGCCTGCAATCGGAATAACAGCCGTATGCCGGATAGCACCTTCCGTAAAGACAGCAATATCGGTTGTTCCTCCTCCAATATCGATCAGAACGACACCCAGTTCCTTTTCGTCTTCCGTCAAAACAGCATCGGCGGAAGCCAAAGGCTGCAGAACCAGATCAGAAACTTCCAGACCGCAACGGCGAACGCATTTGACAATATTCTGGACAGCAGAAACCGCACCGGTCACGATATGAACCTTGACTTCAAGCCGGATACCGCTCATGCCAATCGGTTCACGAACGTCTTCCTGATTGTCGACGACAAATTCCTGCGAAACGGTATGCAAAAACTGCTGGTCCGTCGGAATATTGACGGCACGTGCCGTTTCAATGACCCTTGCGACATCCGCAGCCGTCACTTCCTTGTCCTTGATCGCGACCATTCCCCGGGAATTGAAACTGCGGATATGACTGCCCGCGATTCCGGTATAGACATTCCGTATCTTGCAGTCGGCCATCAGTTCAGCTTCCTCAAGCGCAGCCTGTATCGATTCAACCGTTGCCTCGATATTGACAACGACTCCCTTTTTCAGGCCCTTCGATTCGTGCTGTCCCAGCCCAATCACTTCGTGCCTTCCGTCCGGCAAGACTTCAGCAACGACAGCGACGACTTTGGAAGTGCCGATATCCAGGCCGACAATCAAATTTTTAAGGTCTTTAGTCATAGCGCCACACTATCCTGTTTAATATTTGAAGCAGAAAGCGTCCCCTTTACTTTCAAGGCCACTCCATTCGGATAACGCATATCGATGCTTTCAATACCGTTACCCGCTTTTTGTGCCATTTGCGGATACGCTTTTAGCAAACGGTTCATCAGACGATTCATCGTGCCCTGATTCTTTTCGCGACCGAATTCGACTTTCATGCCGTTATCCAGTCTGACGGACCACGCATACCGGTCCGACAACATCACTTCTTTCGGAACCAGATGAATCCCTGCAAACTGCTTGCAGAATTCCTTGTAACGGCCCAGAACCTCTTTTTCACTGCCTTCCGGACCACTAAATTTCAACAAATCGTAATCTTCCTCAGCCTCAGCCATGTTCACCGTAAAGAGATCGCCTTTGGTGGAAATCAGCTGCCCTGCGTTTCCCCACACCCCCAATGGTTCATACTCTTCCAGTGACACGATCAGCTTGTCGGGCCATTCCCTTCTTACACTGGCTTCCCGAACCCACGGGACTGTCTCAAAAGCGGTCCTGACATCATTCAAATCCACGGTAAAGAAATTGCCTTTCACATTCGGCAATGCGATATTTCTGACCGTCAACGCATTCACATGTTTCAGCTCTTTCCCGTCAGCAGACTGGACACGTACCGTCTGCAAGGCATACACCGGTTTCTGGATCAGCCAGCCGATGACGCACGCCCCCACTGCCAGAATGAAAATGGCGAAGAAGGTATTTGAAATGGCGTTCAATAACCGGACGTTGTGCCACATAGCCTTATCAGGTTCCCTTATGTTTAACATGATCCAGCGTCGCTGCTGCAAGGATCGTCACACACAAATCTTCGTAATCCAGCCCTGCCTGTTTTGCCGCCATGGGCACCAGCGAATGCCCCGTCATACCCGGCGACGAATTCAGTTCCAGCAAGAACGGTTTGTTATCCATCGAACGCAACATCACGTCGACACGCCCCCAGCCACGGCATCCCAGTGCCCGGTAGCTCTGCACGACATATTGCTGGATGCTTTTTTCAAGCGCTGTATCCAGACCGCATGGACACAGATATTTCGTTTCATCGCTAAAATACTTGTTTTGATAATCGTAATTCGCATCCGGGGCGATAATCCGGATCATCGGCAGAGCCTCCGGCTTGCCATCACGTTCAAGCACCGCACATGTCAGCTCCATGCCTTCAATGAACTCCTCAGCCAGAACCGACTGGTCATGTGTTGCCGCCAGCTCGTAAGCTTCTTTCATCTGGCTGCCATCCCGAACCTTGGTCAAGCCCAGCGTCGACCCTTCACAGGCAGGCTTGACGATCAGCGGCAATCCCAGTTTTGCAACAACTTCATCAAAATCGGTGTCCGCTTTCAATTCCGTATAACGGGGTGTCGGCAGTTCTTCAGCCAGCCACAGGCGCTTGGTCATGATCTTGTCCATCGCAATAGCCGATGCCATCACACCGGAACCTGTATAAGGCACCTGCAATTCTTCCAGCAAACCCTGCATACACCCGTCTTCCCCATAAATACCGTGCAAGGCAATGAATACCCGGTCGAACTTTTCCTTTTCCAGTTCGGCAACCGTGTGCGTGCCGGTATCGAACAGATGTGCGTCAATGCCTTTGCTTCTCAGGGCGTCATAAACCGCTTTTCCGGACATAAGCGAGACCTCGCGCTCTCCGGACCTGCCGCCGTAGAGAACCCCCACTTTCCCAAACACATCCGATTTCATCTTTTTATCCATTAGTTTTCCAAAGCCTTTTCCAGGAGTTTTCCTGAAACACTGCTGATCGAACCCGCTCCCATTGTAATCACGACGTCATCGTCTTCAATCACATTCAATATCGCGTCCGGCATTTCGGCGATATTTTCGACAAAAACCGGATCGACCTTGCCTGCCACCCGAATGGTTCTTGCCAGGGTCCTGCCATCGGCAGCGACAATCGGCTGTTCTCCTGCCGGATAAACTTCACCCAGAAGTAGAACATCAGCACCGGAAAGAACCTTCACGAAATCCTCGAACAGATCACGCGTTCTTGTGTAACGGTGTGGCTGGAAAACGATAACCAGCCGTCTGTCAGGATAAGCGCCACGCGCTGCGGCTATCGTTGCAGCCATTTCAGAAGGATGATGCCCGTAATCGTCCACCAGCTCGACCTCGGCAACCGAAGCGCCTTCCTTCTGTGGCAAACGTATCGTTCCCAGACGTGTAAAACGGCGATTGACACCAGTGAATTGCTCCATTGCCCTTTGAATCGCACTGTCCTCGATACCCAGTTCCCGTGCAATGGCAATCACGGCACAGGCGTTCTGTACGTTATGCATGCCCGGCTGGTTCAGGCGAATCGAAATCGGCGGATGATCTTTTTGCAAGGCAGTGAACGTCATCATGGTGCCTTCCGCTTTCGGGTCGATCGCCCGGACATCGGCCTCTTCATGGAAACCGTAAGTCGTGACCGGTTTGGAAATGAACGGTTTGATTTCACAAACGTTCTTGTCGTCGATACACAGCATGACGCGGCCGTAGAACGGCAGGCGTTGCGTAAATTCGACGAAAGCCTGCTTCAGGCGTGCAAAATCGTGGCCATACGTATCCATATGATCGGCGTCGATATTGGTAATGACTTCAATCACAGGATACAGATTCAGGAAAGAGGCATCCGACTCGTCCGCTTCAGCCACAATGAAGTCACCGGCACCCAGGCCGGCATTGGCACCGGCGCTGTTCAGGCGACCACCGATAACGAAGGTCGGATCGAAACCACCTTCGGCAAGCACGCTGGCGACCAGACTGGTCGTCGTGGTTTTGCCATGCGTTCCGGCAATCGCAATACCGCGTTTCAGTCTCATCAGTTCCGCCAGCATCACCGCTCTCGGAACCAGAGGAATGTTCTTTTTACGCGCAGCCAATACTTCCGGATTGTCGTCCCTGATCGCAGTCGAAACGACGACGGCATCGGCATTTTCGATATTTTCAGCAGCATGCCCCAGCATGACGCGAGCGCCCAGCGCCGCCAGATGTCTGGTGGACGAATTACTCGTCAGATCGGAGCCGGTAATTTCATAACCGAGGTTGACAAGCACCTCGGCGATGCCACTCATACCGCTGCCACCGATTCCAACAAAATGTATTCTTTTGACTTTATGTTTCATACATTCAATCTTTTATTTACTTGCCGCTTTAATGAGAACTTCAGCAATTCTTTCGTTAGCATCCCGTTTGCCCAGCGAATAAGCCGTTTTCGCCATCGCAAGGCATTTTTCACGGGTCATTTCTTTCAACAGTCCTGCCAGATATTCCGGCGTCAGACTGGTTTGTGGCAAATGTGTGGCTGCCCCTTCCCTGTCCATAAAAACCGCGTTATCCCGCTGGTGAGAAGTACTTGATGCAATAAATGGCACGAGAATGCTGGCGACTCCTGCCGCCGTCAATTCGGAAACCGTGATCGCCCCCGCCCTGCAGATAACAAGATCGGCATTTGCATAACGCGCAGCCATATCGTCGATAAAATCGAGGACCTCCGCATTAACCTGCGCTTTTCTGTATTGCTGCCTGACTTCTGCCACATGCTGCCGACCTGTCTGATGTGTCACATTCGGTCTTGTCTCAAAAGGCAAGAGCGCCAGTGCAGCTGGCAAACATTCATTCAATACCCTGGCTCCCAGACTTCCTCCGACAACCATAATATTCAGTACACCTTCACGTTTTGCAAAACGATCTTCAGGTCCGGGCAATTCCTTGATTTCCTGACGGATCGGATTGCCGGTCAATATTGCCTTGTGAGCGAGCTCCCCATATTCGCCCGGCAAACCGAACAAAACATGTTTTGCCGAAGACGCCAGTGCCTTGTTGGACAACAACAGCTTGGCGTCAGCATTGACCAGCACAACAGGAATACCGAGCATTCGGGCGGCCATGCCGCCCGGAACCGTGACATATCCACCCATTCCGACTACGAGATCAGGCTTGCGCCGTTTCATGATTCCCCGGCATGCCATGAAACTCGTCATCAACTTGATGCTTCCACCAATCGTATGCGCCAGACCTTTTCCCCTCAATCCGGCGAAATCGACCGACTCCATTTCAATCCCTGCGGCAGGCACGATTTTCCCTTCCATGCCGTGCTGCGTTCCCAGCCAGGTCACATCCCAGCCTTCCTTTTGCATGGTTGCGGCGATAGCCAGCCCCGGGAAGATATGTCCTCCCGTTCCTGCGGCCATAATCATGAGTTTCTTACGTTCGCTCATGCCCACCTCCACGCATGATCTTGCGGTTTTCATAATCGACCCTCAAGAGGATCGCCAGCCCGACGCAATTGATCAGAATCCCCGAACCGCCATAACTCATCAGCGGCAAAGTCAGGCCTTTCGTCGGTAACAGTCCCAGATTCACCCCCATATTGATGAACGTCTGAACACCGATCCAGATACCGATACCCTGTGCCATCAATCCGGCAAAAATACGATCCATCGCAATAGCCTGACGACCGATTTCGAAAGCCCGTTTGACAATCCAGTAGAACAGGGCAACCACCACCGCCACACCGACAAAACCCAGTTCCTCACCGATGACAGCCATCAAAAAGTCCGTGTGTGCCTCCGGCAGGTAATGAAGTTTTTCGACACTTCCACCCAGTCCGACACCGAAAATCTCACCGCGACCGAAAGCGATCAGCGAATGGGAAAGCTGGTATCCTTTACCCAGTGCATTTACTTCATCCCACGGGTTCAGATACGCAAAAATACGCTCACGTCGCCAGGGCGACATGACGATAACCATACTGAATATCCCCACCAGTGTCGCGGCGATCCCTCCAAACCATACACCATTGAAGCCCCCCAGAAAGAGAATGCCCATCGCGATACAAATCACGACGCCCAGTGCACCCAGATCGGGTTCCAGCAAGAGCAAAAGACCGATCAGGCCAAGGGCTGTCGCCATCGGCAGGAAGCCTTTGGTCAATTTGTGCATAAAATTCTGTTTCCGGACCGTGTAATCAGCGGCATAGAGGACAATGAACAGCTTCATCAATTCAGATGGCTGCAGATTGAATATCCTGAACGACAGCCAGCGTCTTGCTCCGTTAACGCCTTTCCCGATCCCCGGAATCAGAACCAGCATCAGCAAAAAGAGGGTAATGACGAACAAAAGCGGCGCGTATTTCTGCCAGGTATCGATCTTGACCCTGAACGCCATTAAGGCCGCAATCAGGCCGATCACAATGAAAATGGCCTGCCGGAAAAAGAAATGTTCATTCTGGTAACTGGCATATTTCGGCGAATCGGGCAATGCGATGGAAGCCGAATACACCATGATCAGTCCGAGAATCATCAACGACAGGACTGCCCAGATCAGATAAAGATCGATTTTCATCATTCTGGCATTCTTGGCTGCCGTCACACGGCTGGTACTGCTGCCCAGAAGGTTGCCGAAAAACTCCTTGACGTTACCCATATTCAGATTGAGGTTCATGGCATCACCTCCCCGCAAGCCGAGGCGACTTCTTTGACCGCGTTAACAAACACTTCCGAACGATGGGCATAGTTGCGGAACATGTCCATACTTGCACACGCAGGCGAAAGCAGGACAGTATCGTTTTCCAGCGCCATTTTCGCCGCTTCTTCAACGGCATGTTCCAGACTTTCGCTATATACAAACAACGCGCCCGTTTCCGACAGTGCCTCATGAATCTGCTTCGCATCCTTGCCAATCAACATGACTGCCTTCACATACTTTGAGACAACTTCAGACAAAGGCGAGAAATCCTGTTCCTTGCCCAGACCACCGGCAATCAGAATGATGTTCTTGCGCTCT
>JAHYZB010000037.1:63060-67770 GCA_019424645.1 Oxalobacter formigenes | reverse complement strand
TTGACGGCGGCAACTGTCGCACCGACATTCGTGCCTTTGCTGTCATCGATATAAGAAACGCTTTTGACAGTCGCGATCAGCTCTACCCGGTGCGGCTCGCCCCGATAATCGCTCAATGCCTGCAAAAGAGGAGCGAACGGCAGGTGAATCGCACGGCATAAAGCCAGTGCTGCCAGTGCATTGCTGGCATTATGGCGTCCACGGATTTTCAGTGCTCCGGCAGGCATCAGGTTCTGCACGGCATATTCAACCGGCGTATCGTTCTTTTTGTTTCTTCTGACAATGCCATCCTCAACGACAGACATGACAGCAAGCCATTCCATGTCCCGATCCAGATGCAAACCGAAAGAACCCGGTTCAAGCGGTTCATCCGTGCCGAAAGTGACGACAGGCACATCTGCTGATGCCATTTTCATGACAGCCACATCCTCGCGGTTCAATACCCTGACTGTTTTTTCGCCGAAAATTCTGGCCTTGGCTTCGCCGTACGCTTCCATACTGCCATGCCAATCCAGATGATCCTGCGTCAGGTTCAAAACGGTAGCCGCATCTGCCTGCAAGGTATATGTCGTAAACAACTGGAAGCTGGACAGTTCCAGAACCCATACATCAGGCAACTGATCTTTTTCAATAACGTCCAGCAGAACGTCAAGGGCTGCCGGGCTGATATTGCCCGCCAGCCGAACGGTCTTGCCTGCGCGTTCGCACATATGTCCGGTCAGGCTTGTCACGGTCGTCTTGCCGTTCGTTCCGGTAACGGCAATGACGTCAGGTTGATATGCCGTTCCTTCTTCAAGCCCTTTTAATGCCTGCGCGAACATTTCGATTTCACTCCAGACAGGAATGCCATGTTCTTTGGCAAAAGACAGTATTTCTCTCAGTTCGACATCCGGGCGCAGTCCGGGACTGACGGCAATGATATCGAACGGCTCCAGACCTTCAGCAGTAAACGCTCCGGAGATGAATTTGCTGTCTGGCACCATCTGGCGCAACTGCGATAATCTGTCCGGATTTTCCCGCGTATCGGCAACGCAAACGCTCGCCTTGCAATACGCGCTCCAGCGCGCCATTGCCAATCCGGACTCACCGAGTCCCAATACGAGTATTTTTTTGCCTGCCCAGTTCATATCATCTAATCTTCAAAGTCGATAAACCAATCAAGACCAGAATCATGGTGATGATCCAGAAACGGACAACCACCTGAGTTTCCTTCCAGCCTTTTTGTTCAAAATGATGGTGCAGCGGCGCCATCAGAAATATTCGCCGGCCTGTTCCGTATTTCTTTTTCGTGTACTTGAAGTACGTGACCTGTAACATGACTGAAATGGTTTCCACCACAAATATGCCACCCATGATGAACAACACGATTTCCTGTCTGACGATCACGGCAATCGTTCCCAGCGCGCCGCCCAATGCCAGCGCGCCGACATCGCCCATGAACATTTGCGCCGGATGAGCGTTGAACCACAAGAACGCCAGCCCCGCCCCGGCCATTGCACCACAAAAAACCAGTAGTTCACCTGCGCCCGGAATGTATGGGATAAACAGATATTTGGAATAAATCGAATGGCCGGTCAGGTAAGCGAAAACACCCAGTGCAGTACCGACCATGATGGTTGGCATAATCGTCAGACCGTCGAGGCCGTCGGTCAGATTGACGGCATTGCTCGTTCCGACGATGACAAAATAGGTCAATGCAATGAATCCCCATACTCCCAGTGGATAACTGATCGTTTTGAAGAAAGGAATGATGAAGTCTGCCTTGGGAGACAGATCCATATTGAAACCCGATCTGACCCAGTCGATAAACAGCGTCCAGACTTCCGCGTTGGACTGTCCTGATACGGCAAACGCCAGATAAATGGCCGCCACAATACCGATCAATGACTGCCAGAAATATTTTTCCCTTGACGACATGCCGTTCGGGTCCTTGTAGACGACCTTGCGATAATCATCCACCCATCCGACAATCCCGAACCCGATCGTCACGATCAGGACAACCCAGATAAAACGGTTGGACCAGTCACACCATAACAGGGTAGAAACCGTAATGGCAATCAGGATCAGAAGACCACCCATCGTCGGCGTTCCTGATTTGATCAGATGTGTCTGCGGACCATCAGTACGGACCGCCTGCCCAACCTTCAATCTTGTCAGCAGACGAATAACGGCCGGCCCGGCTATCAATCCGATAGTCAGTGCAGTCAATGTGGCGAATACCGCTCTGAATGAAATGAAACTGAAAACCCTGAGCGATCCCACATCCTGTTGAAAAAATTGTGCCAGCCAAAGCAGCATATCAACTACCTTCCTTATTATTTTTATCCATCAATTGATTAACGACCCGTTCCATTTTCATGAAACGCGAGCCTTTTACCAGTACGGTCATGTCCGGTTCAAGCAATTGTTCGAGCACAGCATTCATCTCAACCATATCGTCGAAATGCCGCCCGTTGTCTCCATAAGCTTTCGACGCAGATTTGGCCATTTCACCAAAAGTGAAGAAATGGCTGATCTGACGCTCTTTTGCATATTCACCGACTTCGACATGAAAACGCTCGCCATCATTGCCGACTTCGCCCATGTCTCCCAGTACAAAAATTCCTTTACCGGAGATATCGGCCAAAACATCAATGGCGGCCCGGACCGAATCCGGGTTGGCATTATAAGTATCGTCAATCAGAAGTGCACCATTAAAAGCATTTTTCTTTTCAAGACGGCCGTGAACGGGAGAAAATGCCTCAAGACCCCTCACGATCGTTTGCCAGTCGATACCGGCAGAGTGGGCGCAAGCTGCCGCTGCCAGAGCGTTTCTGACATTATGGCGACCAGTGGTTGCCAGCCTGACTGAATACGTTTTGCCCTCGTTTTCCATCACAAGCAATGTGTTGCGATTTTCGTTTTCGTATCGTCCGGATACATCGCCATTTTTGCCCAGTCCGAATGTTCTGATCTCGCGTGAACCGGCATACCCTGTCCACAAATCCGAATACGGTTCATCGGCAGGAAAAACGGCTGTCCCGTTTTCCGGCAGAGTCCGGATAACTGTTCCGTTTTCTTCTGCAACCGCAAGAACGGTTTGCATGAATTCCTGATGTTCGCGCTGAGCGTTATTGACCAATCCCACCGTCGGCTGAGCAATATCCGTCAAATATGCCATTTCCCCGACATGATTCATGCCGAGTTCGATCACTGCGGCACGATGGTTTTCGTTCATCCTGAAAATGGTTAGTGGAACACCAATGTCATTATTGAAGTTGCCGGATGTCGCCAGTCGACCTTCTTCCCCGAAAGCGGCTTTGAAGATGGTGGCGATCATTTCCTTGACTGTCGTTTTTCCGTTGCTGCCCGTTACACCAACGACCGGAATGGAAAAGTTCCTGCGCCATTGTCTGGCCATATCACCCAGAGCCAGTCGGGTATCGGCAACGATCAGCGCAGGCAGAGGATAATTTTCCGGAATGCTTTCTGCTACCACAGCAGCGACCCCTTTTTTCGGCAAATCAGCCAGAAAGTCGTGTGCGTCGAAATTCTCGCCTTTCAGCGCCACAAACAAATTGCCTTCACCGACAAGACGTGTGTCCGTCGAAACACCGTCAAAAGATGCATCGGCAGTCATTTTGCTTCCGTTTATCCAGCGGTGGAGTTGTCCGAGGGTCGTTTTCATGGCTCCGCCTTCTGGGTTGTAAGACGCGATGCGAGTGCGAGTGCCACGTGATCAGCATCGGCAAAAGGTCTTTTTACCCCTTTAACTTCCTGATACGCTTCATGCCCTTTTCCTGCAACGAATATGACGTCGTTTTTTGAAGCCTGCTTGACCGCTGTCAGGATGGCCGTCGCGCGGTCTTCTACCTGAATCGGGTCTTTCGTCATACCGGAAACGATTTCTTCCATGATCTTTTTCGGATCTTCGCTGCGCGGGTTGTCGCTCGTGACGATGACCACATCCGCCGACTCGGCTTTTTCACCCATCTCCGGACGTTTTCCGTGATCCCTGTCACCACCACATCCGAAAATGCACCAGAGTTTTCCATTACGATCGCCCGCTACATGGCGCAAGGTGGACAACCCTTTTTCCAGAGCATCTGGCGTATGGGCAAAATCGATCACGACAAGCGGCGCTTCCTTGCCACCCATTTGCTGCATACGTCCCGGAGGGGCTGCCAGAGAAGAAAGAGACTGAATAGCGTCATCCCATTTGACACCGTCCGCCAGCAATACCCCAAGAACGCCCAGGACATTACTGACATTGAACCGTCCAATCAGTTGTGTCCTGATTTTGGAATCACCATAAGGCGACTCGATCCGGAATTCATCTCCATTGGTCCGGTTGCGGATATCGACCGCCCTCAAAACCGGAATGTCAGATTTGACATCATTGATGGAATACCCGGTCAGCACCATTTTCGACTTCAGTTCACTTGCCAGCTCGATTCCCATCGCATCGTCGAGATTAACGACGACGTGCTTCAGCCCTTTCCAGTCGAACAGACGGCGTTTGGCGGCCTTGTACGAAGCCATGTCATGGTGATAATCGAGATGGTCACGTGTGAAATTGGTAAACAGGGCGATATCGATCGTCAGGCCGTTCAGTCTGCCCTGATCGATGCCGATGGATGATGCCTCAATAGCGACACACTTCACTTCCCGTGAATACAAATCTGCCAGAATCCTTTGCAACTGAATCTGATCGGGAGTGGTATAGCCGGT
>JAHYZB010000037.1:48813-63050 GCA_019424645.1 Oxalobacter formigenes | reverse complement strand
TCGCTGGCTCCGCTTTCGCCGTTTTCAAAAATGCTTACGCCCAACGTACCGATAACAGCCGTCTTTTTGCCGAGTCTGGACAAGGCCTGTGCAATCCATTGTGTCGTGGACGTTTTGCCATTGGTTCCGGTCACCGCAATAACCGACATGGAACGGGCAGGCGATCCATAAAAAGCATCCGCTATCGGGCCTGCGTTGGCTTTAAGGCCCACGACTCCAAGATGATCCACTTTCCAGTCAGGGTTCCATTCAAAATCCGACGACTCATACACAACGGCTTTGGCGCCATTTTCAATGGCTCTGGTGATGTAATTTCGTCCATCTGCCGAGTCACCCTCATAGGCGAAGAAAACCGCATCGTTTCCGGTTTTGATTTCTCGTGAATCGGAAAACAATTGTCCTTGTGGACAAATGCCTTTTATCCACTGCACGATGGGCGTCAATTGAAGGGCTTTATTCATCACATGCCCCCCTTCGCCAATTTGTTTGCGGCCAGCACTTCTTCAAATTTTGCGTCTGGCGCAACATTCATCGCTCTTAAGGTATCCGCGGCAATAGCCGAGAAAACCGGGCCTGCAACCGTTCCGCCGTAATGACCTGCTGTCGGTTCATCGATCATGACAGCAATCACGACACGTGGATCGGAAGCCGGTGCAAACCCGACAAAGGAACCGACATATTTACGGACATAACGGCCATTTTCGATCTTGTAGGCCGTTCCGGTTTTACCTGCAACCCGGTAACCCGAAACCTGCGCGCGACGGGCTGTTCCATGTTCACTTGTCACCATTTCAAGCATCTGGCGCATATCCGTGGCTGTTTTTTCCGAAACGATCCGTTGCCCTGCCGGTGTTTCATTTCTCTTCAGGAAAGAAAGCGGAATCGTATCGCCGTTACGCGCAAAGATCATGTAGGAATGGGCAATCTGGAACAGGGAAACCGAGATACCATGACCGTAACTCATCGTAGCCTGTTCGATAGGACGCCATGATTTATAAGGTCTGACCCGACCGGCGACCGCTCCAGGGAAACCGAAACGGGGCTGCTGCCCGAAACCAAGGGAGGTAAACATTTCCCACATTTCAAGTGGCTGCATTTGCAATGCGATTTTCGCTGTACCGATATTGGATGATTTTTCGATGACCTGCGCGACTGAAATCGTTCCGTTCGAATGCGTATCGCCGATCGTCGCCGTACCGATCGTCAACTTGCCGTTGCCGGTAGCAATCATGGAAGTCGGTTTGACGATACCTTTTTCCAGTGCCAGCGCAACCGGGAAAGGTTTCATGATCGAACCGGGTTCGAACGTATCCGTCATGGCGCGATTACGCAACTGTGCCCCGGTCAGATGACGCCTGTCGTTCGGATTGAAACTCGGCAGATTCACCATCGCCAGCACTTCGCCGGTATGCGTATCCAGAACGATGGCGCTGCCCGCCTTGGCCTTGTGTTTCTCGACTGCTTCACTCAAATACTTATAGGCGATGTATTGCAACTTGCTGTCGATGGATAAAACCAGATCCTTGCCATCCAGTGGTTCCTTGATGGCGCGCATATCCTCGACAATATGTCCCAGACGGTCCTTGATGACCCGCCGGCTGCCCTTTTCGCCCGCCAGCACATTCTGGGATGCCAGCTCAATCCCTTCCTGACCGATATCCTCGACGTTGGTAAACCCGACGACGTGAGCCATCACTTCGCCTTCAGGATAGAAGCGCTTGTATTCTTTTCTTGTCTGGATACCGGCAATTCCCAGCTTGACGATCTCGTCCGCCACGTCGTTATCGACCTGCCGTTTCAGGTAAACAAAGCTTTTGTCCGAATCCAGTTTTGCGTAAAGGCTGCTTTCAGTCATGCCGAGCAAGGCAGCCAGTTTGCTGATTTTTTCCTTCGGTTGAGTCAGAACATCTTCAGGAATCGCCCAGATCGCCTTGACCGGTACACTGGAAGCCAGTACATGGCCGCTTCTGTCGAGAATCTTGCCTCGGGTCGCCGGCAACTCGAGCGTTCTTGCATATCGCGATTCACCCTGTTTCTGAAGAAAATCAGTGGAAATTCCCTGAAGCCACAATGCTCTGGCGATGAGACCGGCAAATGCCAGAAACAGCATGAACAACACCAGCCGCGAACGCCAGGGAGACAAATTGACCTTCAGTTCCGGATTTGCAGAAAAAGACACCCCCTTTGCCGCAGCAACACGCGAATTTTTCATGAATTTCATATTGCGTATCATGGTGGTGTCATTTTCAAAAATTGGGTATTGGCAGGCGATACCCGCATCATGTTCAATTCGTTTACCGCTTTTTCCTCAATGCGCGCATGTTTGCTCAACTGTGACTGCTTCAACTGCAATTGCGACCATTCAATTTCCAGCTGCCTTGTCTGTGTCTGTGCAAACTCCAGCGCCATAAAAAGTTTTCGAGCCTGATACTGGGAATTAACCAGCAACAAGGCGGATACCGCCAGTAACACAGCCAGAATGAAGGGCAATCTAATTTTCATTGCGCCCGCCATTCTCATAAGAAACCCGTGTTGCAATACGCAAAATAGCCGAACGTGAGCGTGCATTCCTGCTCACTTCGGCTTTCGAGGGTTTTTGCTTGCCCAGTAACTTCATTTCAGGCTGCGGCAGATCAATCGCCCTGATCGGGAGTCGACGATCCGGCATGTCCACTGTTGCCTTGCCTGACAAAAATTTCTTCACTATCCGGTCTTCAAGGGAATGAAAACTGATGACCGACATTCGTCCATTCAGCCGCAAATGCTGCCAGGCGGTCTGAAGGCCTATTTCCAGTTCCTCAAGCTCTCTGTTGATGAAAATCCGTATAGCTTGAAATGTGCGCGTGGCCGGATTTTTGCCCTTTTCAAAAGTCTTGACTGCCCCTGCCACGATTTCGGCAAGTTGTTTCGTACTATCAATGGGCTTGATGGTCCGGCAAGCAACAATCGCCTTTGCAATCTGAAAAGCAAACCGTTCTTCCCCATATTGATGAATTACCTCCGCAATTTTTTCTTCCGTTTCAACTGCCAGCCATTCGGCCGCAGACAATCCTCTGGTGGAATCCATGCGCATATCGAGCGGCCCTTCCAGGCGAAAAGAAAAGCCGCGGGCAGCGTCTTCTACCTGTGGCGATGAAATACCGAGATCCAGTAAAATTCCGTCAATCATCTCGATGCCCTTTTCTTCAAGAACCTCGCCCAGATCCGCGAAACTTGTATGCACTATTTCAAAACGCGAATCAGTTATTTTCTCCGCCACAGAAACCGCTTCCGGATCCTTGTCGAATGCGATAAGTCGCCCTTTTTCCCCCAAACGTTCTAGAATTAATCTGCTATGTCCTCCCCGGCCAAACGTTCCATCAATAAAAATCCCGTCAATACGTTCGCCTTCTATCGCCAGAGCATCCACTGCTTCTTTCAGCAATACCGAATCATGAGTCAATTCCGGCACGTTCATTCACCCTGACACTTAAAATGAAAAATCCTGTAACGCCTCTGGCATCCCTGACGCAATCGCTTCCGATTCGTTTTCCTGCAATCTGGATGCATCCCAGATTTCAAAATGACTGCCCATTCCCAGCAACATCACATCTCTCGTCAGTCCCACTGCCTGACGCAATTCCGGCGCAATCAATATCCGTCCTGCCGAATCGATTTCCACATCCGAAGCACTTCCCAGAAAAATCCTTTGCCATGCACGGGCAGACATCGGCCATGCCGCAATCTTTTCGCGATGATTCTCCCAGACCGGTCGCGGAAAAAACAAAAGGCAACCATGCGGATGACGCGTCAGTGTCACACGCCCGTCACACTGAAGTGACAGCGCGTCACGATGCCTGGCAGGAATGACCATCCTTCCTTTTGCATCCAGACTGATTGACGAAGCCCCCTGAAACACGGTTAATATCCTTTATGATTTGCTTTCAAATGAAGCACCGGAGTATAAAATTTACCCCACAAATACACACTTTTTCACACTTTTACCCACTTTATTAGATGCTTAATACGTGGTCAAGGGCTTTTTGTTAATAAATTGAAAAATTGTTAATGAAGTCAATGACTTAGACGATGATCAAGCTCCATGATGCAAAATAAATAATTAAATAAATGAATCACTTACAAGGCATATTGAAAGCACTCTCTCACGCAAATACATGGGTTTGTACAAAATCAAATACTTTGCATTTGGTTATGTAAACGCAACTCAGCAATAAACGCGAGCTTAAAAAACATGTATGGAAGAATGAAAAATGGGAAGAGAATAAAAAGGGAGGCAAAAGAAGAAAAATAAAGCAAGCCGATAGGCCGGATTCTGTTACGGTACCGAAAACGGTACTATGACAGCCATTCATCTAGGCACAGGATTACTCCTGCACTCGAGCTTCCTACCCGCACGCTCCGCGGACCGCCTCATAGCGTGCCTATTTGGAATTGCACCAGGTGGAGGTTGCCGCGTTTCACCGTAACTGAATACGCTCGTCTCTGTGGCCCTGTTCCTCGCCTTATCCCTCTCGGTTTTCAGCGGACGGCCGTTAACCGTCACCCTGTCCTGTGGTGTCCGGACCTTCCTCCCGTTTCCTTTGCAAGGCATTGGAAACCGGCGGCTGTCTGGCTTGCTTCAGTCACTATTTTACAGGGAATATGGCGACAATGCCAAAAGCGTTTCAGGTATAGTCGCCCCAGGTTATCATTCGCATGATAAAACGATAAATGAGAAACGCCGTGCCATACCAGAAACGCTTGTACCAGGGGCGATTCGCAAAACTCTCAGGACAGATTTCGGTGGCTTCCGACAAGGCAGCCTCGATGTCTTTCCTTAATGTTTTGGCAAAATCGGCATCCCTGACGACGACATTGGCCTCGTGATTCAGAAACAGGGACAGACCGTCGCAATTGCTGGAACCTACGGTTGCCCAGACATCATCAATGACGGCAACTTTCCCGTGAAACTGTGTCTTGTTGTACTCAAACACTTTAATCCCGCTTTTCAACAGCTTGGGATAAAAAGACTGTGCAACCGAATCCTGAACCCAGAATTCGCCACTGCCGATCAAGACGATAACCTCGACCCCTCTTGATGCAGCTGAAGCCAGCGCATTGCGAAACCGCCGACCGGGTGCGAAGTACGGTGTCGCAAGTATGATGCGTTTGCGAGCCTGACCCATCGCACGCAAATATGCTCGCTGAATGGTACGCCGGTTCCGGAAATTGTCCCTGACAATAAATCCGGCGATTGCCGTCTTTGCCCGTTTGAATCTTTCCCTTGTACGGATAATGGCGCGATACCGGTCGAAACGTTCCCACAAAGTCTGTTTGCCAGTTTGCTCCCATAGCCGGATGGCTTCCTGATAAATCCGCATCGCCAGAGGACCCTCGACCTGGACGGCGAAATCCTGACGCGGGTATGTCAACAACGTTTTCTTGTTATAGTCATAACGGTAATCGTTCAGGATGTTGATGCCACCGACAAAAGCGATCAGATGGTCGACAACGCAGATTTTCCGGTGCAAGCGGACGAAGCCGCGACGGAACCACCGGTTGAATATGTGGCACTCGATTCCGGCCGCATGAAACTCCCTGTTCAACAAATGGCACAATTTGCGTCCCGTACCCAGCCAGTCAAGGATTACATGCACCTGAACGCCTCTTGTCACCGCTTTTTTCAATGCATCGATAACCCGGCGCCCGACTTCATCCGGATAAAAAATATACGTCTCGAGATAAATCTCGGAATGCGCGTTTTCAATCGCTTCAAGCAAGGCCGGAAAAAAATCCTCGCCATTTTGCAATAGCGTGAGATGATTGTCGTATGTGTAATTGACGACGCGCATTCCTTACTTGATCCGCAAGGAAGCGACCAGTGGCGCATGGTCGGACAGCGATGTCCAGGGAGACCCCTGCATCACACTGGCGGAATCGACCTCAAAACCGCGGACATAGATACGGTCAAGTCTGAAAAAAGGAAACAGTGCCGGAAAGGTTCTGGCGGCCACCGGTTTTGGAATCATGCCGGACAATCGTGGGAAATAGCTTCTTTTCCCATTTTGTTTCATGTCCAGCTCATCAAATACTTCCTTGACCTGCAGCGTTCGCATCAGAAAACCCGATAATTTATTGTTCCAGTCGTTGAAATCACCTGCAATAATGACAGGAGCGTCCTTTGGTGCTGATTCCTGTACAGTCCGGATCAGGGCACGCGTCTGGCGGATACGGCTGGCATTGAACAGCCCGAGATGAATGACGTAACAATACACCTTCGTTTCCGGCGTTTGCAATACGCAATGCAAAATCCCCCGCGACTCCATTGCATGGTCTGAAACATCCCTATTGAACTGGGAAACGATGGGATAAGTGCTTAGCAAAGCATTACCATGATGGCCGTAGTTGTATACGGAATTTTTCCCGTAGGCACAGTAAAGCGAATCGCCGGCAAGATAGGCATGTTGCCCCTGTTCCTGCCATAAAAGCGCCTGCCGGTTGACCTGCAAATCATGGCGCCCCTGCACTTCCTGGAGAAAAACGACATCGGCACTCAAAGACCGGATAGATCTTTTCAGTTCCTGAATGATGGGCCGATGATCGATCGAAGACCCTTTATGAATATTGTAAGTCGCAATGCGAAGTTCCATGGCAGCCTTAATAAACCCACATACCCAATTGAACGATTCCGACTGACGATCGGTCCATTTCCGGAATCAATAATGTAAGGAATATTTAATCATTATTTCCAATAGTGATATTGTACTTTGTAAAAAACATTCGGGTGTAGCGTCCAAATATGCAATTTTTAGCCATTTGAGAAACATTTGCCAGGCAGATTCAGGGATAATAGAGCCCGTTTAAACTGAACGATCATTTCATGCGATTTTTGTATTCATTAATCTGGTGGCTGATATTGCCTCTGGCGCTTGCCCGGCTTTATATAAGAAGCCGGAAAGAGCCGGGCTACCGCCATCATATTCCGGAACGTCTGGGTTTTTTTCCGCCAGTCGCTTCATCAAAACGGAGGATCTGGGTACACGCCGTCTCGGTCGGCGAAACACGGGCAGCCGAACCACTGGTGCAAGCGCTTCTTTCCCGTTATCAGGATTGCGATATCCTTTTGACGCACATGACCCCGACTGGCCGTGCTACGGGACGTTCTCTTTTCGAAACCGAAAAAAGGCTCGTGCAGGCTTATCTGCCCTACGATACAAACTGGATGATGAGCCGCCTTATCCGGCATTTCCAGCCATCGCTTTGCATCCTGCTTGAAACCGAAATCTGGCCCAACCTGATTTCGCAATGCGTCAAACACCATGTTCCGCTTGCACTCGTCAACGCACGCCTGTCGGAGCGATCACTGAAAAAAGGCAAAAAACTTGAATCGATCATGAACGAGGCAGCGCAAGGCTTTTCAGTCGTTGCCGCCCAGACCAGAACAGATGCAGACCGCCTTTCCCAATTCGGCGCAGGCAATATTGTCGTTACCGGCAGCGTCAAATTCGACATCACTCCACCCGATGAATCTGTCGAAAAAGGCAAACTGCTGAATAAATGCATTGGCAACAGGCCGGTTCTGATGTGCGCCAGCACCCGTGACGGTGAAGAAAATCTGATTCTCGACGCGCTGGAGGGGCTCGACAAAAGAGCTCTCCTTCTTCTCGTTCCGCGTCATCCACAACGATTTTCTGAAGTCGCCGGACAAATTCAGGCAAGAAAAATACGCATGATGAAACGTTCGGAATTGCAAAACCTTTCAGCCAACACTATTGATGACGATGTCCGGATATTGCTGGGCGATTCAATGGGAGAAATGTTCATGTATTACGCGGCTTGTGATGTCGCCTTCATCGGGGGAAGCCTGCTGAAACTGGGAGGCCAGAACCTGATCGAAGCCTGCGCTCTGGGCAAACCTGTCCTGATCGGCCCTCACACCTTCAATTTTGAAGCGATCACGAAAGACGCCATTTGTGCAGGCGCTGCCATCCGAATCCAGACGGCATCAGAATTGATGACTGAAGCGGACAAGCTGTTCAGTCATGAGGCCTTGCGTGCCGAAATGGGAATGAAAGCGCAGCAGTTCGCACACAACCAGCATGGCGCAACCGATCGCACGATAGCCCTTCTTGCGCCATTGCTCGAAAAATAAAGCAGGCTTATTTTGTTTTCAGAGGAATAGAGAACGCAAGGTTCGTTCCGGTATCGCCTGTTGCGATCCTGAATTCTCCGTTTAACATGCCTATCCGTTCACGAATACCAGCCAGACCGTAAGATTTGATTTTCCTGTTCCGTACTTTCGGCATACCGATGCCATTATCGGAAATTTTCAAAACCAGTGTGTCGTCATTTCCGTCAAGCTGAACGCAGACCTTGCTGGCTTTGGCATGCTTGACAATATTCGTCAGTGCTTCCTGAAGCACCCTGAACAAAACCGTCGCCCGTTCGTCATCCAGTTCCAGATTTTCATCATGCGTTTCAAAAACGCACTCAATCCCGTTTCTGCGCGTGAAATCTTTCGCCTGCCACTCCAGCGACGCGACCAATCCCAGGTCCATTACAGCAGGCCGCAGATTATTGATCAGATTACGCACACTTTTGACCGTCGAGTCGAGCTGCCCAAGTACCTCGTCAATTCGTTCCGAGCGCTTTTCTCCCGAATCGAACGCATCCTGTTTCAGCAATGTCACTTCGATCCGCAAGGCCAGCAAACGCTGGCCCAGCTCATCGTGAATTTCCCGTGCAATTCGCTTGCGCTCGTCTTCCTTGATCTTTTCATGATGTTCGATCAGCTCACGCAACTCATCTTCATCAGCAACCGTGCTTTGAAAAACCATGTTCTTCTCACAATCAAAAGCATATTTGAAACAATTAAACCCTGATAAAGTGTTCCCTGTAATATTTCAGTTCATCGATGGATTCCATGATGTCCGCCAGAGCCGTATGCTTCTGCTGTTTTTTGAAACCGTCGATCAGTTCCGGTTTCCAGCGTCGTGCCAGTTCCTTCAGAGTCGACACATCCAGATTGCGGTAATGGAAAAACGCTTCCAGTCTCGGCATCGTTTTTGCCATGAAGCGCCGGTCCTGACAAATCGTGTTTCCACACATCGGCGATTTTCCCTTGGGCACGTAATCGATCAGGAAATCGATCAATGCATCTTCAGCCATCGCTTCAGTAATGTTGGAGGCCTTGACACGATCAATGAGACCAGAACGTCCATGTGTCCCCTTGTTCCATGCGTCCATTCCGTTCAAAATTGCATCAGGCTGGTGAATGGCATAAACAGGCCCTTCAGCAAGCATATTCAGATTCGCGTCCGTTACCACAACAGCTACTTCGATAATCCGGTCAGTTTCCGGATCGAGGCCTGTCATTTCGAGATCAACCCAAATCAAATTCATTTCATTCCGCAATTTTTTACCACCATTATTTTGAGCTGACGCTGGTTGCGATTCCTGAGCTTGTGACATAATTTCATTCCTTAATGACATAATTGAACATTTTCTCACAAGGACATAATGTCAGCATCCGCGTTTACGCAATTATTTATTTTATTTCTGATTTTGACCTTCGTTGTCCGTTGCTGGCTGTCGATGAGGCAAATACGCCATATCAAAGCCCATCAGGAAAAAGTGCCGGAACAATTCGCCGGCAATATCAGTCTGGCATCGCACCAGAAGGCAGCCGCCTATACCGTTGCCAAAACGCGATTTTCCCTTGTTTCACTGATCATCGAAACACTCGTCCTGCTCGGTTTTACCCTTTTCGGGGGACTGGAAAAGCTGTCGGACTGGGTTCTTGGCATAACCGGCAACGACATGATTTACCAGATTGCATTGATCGCCCTGACAAGCATCATCGTCGGAGTCATCGATCTTCCGCTTGATTACTGGAAACAATTCGTTCTGGAAGAAAAATTCGGCTTCAACAAAATGACGCCTGCCCTGTTTGCCGGCGACATCGTCAAAAGCATGATACTGGGCGTCATCATCGGTCTGCCCGTCATTTGGGTATTGCTGAGCGTGATGGGAAAAGCCGGTACATGGTGGTGGCTTTATGCCTGGATACTCTGGACAATTTTCCAGTATTTGATGCTTTTTCTGTATCCGACCTTCATCGCACCGCTTTTCAATAAATTCACTCCCTTGCAGGATGAACAGTTACGCCTGAAAATCGAGGATCTTATGAAGCGGGTGGGTTTCCAGTCCAAAGGCCTCTTCGTCATGGACGGCTCGAAGCGGAGTGCGCATGGAAATGCCTACTTCACCGGTTTCGGCGCGGCCAAACGGGTCGTTTTTTTCGATACCCTGATTGAAAAACTTTCTCCGGAAGAAATAGAAGCCGTTCTGGCTCATGAGCTGGGTCATTTTCGCCTGAAACACGTGATGAAACGCATGATTGCCACAAGCATCTTGTCTCTCGTTTTTCTTGCCATTCTCGGTTATCTCAAAAACCAGAGCTGGTTTTATGCCGGACTGGGCGTAGACTCCATACCGGCTGCCGGTAGTGACGCCGTGGCGCTCATTCTTTTTGCCCTGACGCTGCCTATCTTCACTTTCTTTTTGTCTCCCCTGATGGCGATCAGTTCACGCAAACATGAATTCGAGGCGGATGCATTTTCAGCACAGTACACGCAAGCGGACGATCTGGTTCACGCCCTCGTTAAAATGTATCAGGACAATGCCTCGACTCTGACACCAGACCCGCTCCATTCGGCCTTTTACGATTCCCATCCGCCAGCGAGCCAGCGAATCAATCACTTACTGGGGCATTCATGACCAAAAATATGATGCTTGCCCGGATCATTGCCGCACACGGCCGTCACTATCTGGCAAATACCGGTAATGAAATGCTTCACTGTGTCACTCGTGGCAAAAAAAGTGACGTCACTGTCGGTGACAGTGTCAACATCATGCCGACAGCCAAAGGGCAGGCTGTTATCGAATCCATTTCGGAACGGCATTCCCTGCTTTACCGATCGGACCAATACAAATCCAAATTGCTGGCTGCCAATGTCGACCAACTGTTCATTGTCATTGCCACGGAGCCCAGCTTCTCTGATGACCTTGTATCGCGTGCACTTGTGGCGGCTGAAGCGGCAGGAATCGAAGCGCATCTCATATTGAACAAGATTGATATCAGCGATCAGCTTGAGAGAGCCCGCCAGCGAGCCGGTTTTTATGGCAAGCTCGGTTATACCGTCCACGAAGTCTCTGCAACCGCAAATCCGGAAGAAACACTTTCGACCTTGCTACCGATAATCGAAAACCGGTCGACTATTCTGATCGGCCAATCCGGTATGGGAAAATCCACTATCGTCAACTTGCTGGTGCCGGGTGCCGATATTGCGACCCGTGAAATTTCCACCGTACTGAACTCGGGGAAACACACCACTACATTCACCCGAATGTATCAGATCGATGACAACACAGCCGTCATCGATTCTCCGGGCTTTCAGGAATTCGGCCTGTATCACCTGACTGAAGGAATGCTCGAGCGTGCCTTTCCGGAATTCAGGCCTTATCTCGGACACTGCCGTTTCTATAATTGCCACCATTTGACCGAACCCGGATGCGCCGTTCTTGAAGCTGTTGCAGAAGGCCATATCTCTCCCATGCGCCATGAATTGTACAAACAACTCGTGCACGAATCGGAACAGAAAGTATTCTGAGAATTTTTCTGTGAAAATTCCTTTTTTGAAAACCGGGCATTTTCAGCCTGAAAATGCCTGAAAAATGATGAAAAGCCCCGTTTTTTTTAAATTTTCCAAAAATCATCTATAATCAAACATTAAAAACGTTCACGCGGCACACTTTTTAGTCGCCACAGTCGTATATGACAATAAAACACTATCTTCAATTTTCCGATTTAACTCTGGCTGAATACGAATACCTGATCAAACGCGCGCACATTATCAAGCGCAAGTTCAAGAATTACGAGCCGTATCACCCCCTTCTCGACCGTACGCTGGTCATGGTATTCGAGAAAAGCTCCACCCGGACACGCCTCTCTTTTGAAGCCGGTATGCATCAGCTCGGCGGTACAGCCATTTATCTCAACACACGCGACAGCCAGTTGGGCAGAGGAGAACCGATTGAAGATGCTGCACAGGTCATGTCCCGCATGTCTGATGTCATCATGGTTCGTACCTTCGGCCATGAAATTATCGAGCGCTTTGCGGCCTATTCCCGCGTGCCTGTCATCAACGGTTTGACAAACGAACATCATCCCTGTCAGGTGCTCGCCGACGTTTTCACCTTTATTGAACATCGTGGTTCCATCAAAGGCAAAACCGTTACATGGATTGGTGACGCCAACAACATGCTGTATTCCTGGCTACAGGCGGCAGAAGTTTTCGGCTTCCATGTCAACGTTTCGACCCCAAAGGGATACGATATCGACTTCAAACTGGTTTCACCAGATCATGGCCACTTTACCCAGTTCGACAATCCTGCCGATGCCTGCAAAGGCGCCCATCTGGTCACGACCGATGTCTGGACCAGCATGGGATTCGAGGAAGAAAACGCGGTTCGCAAGAAAGTGTTCGCCAACTGGAACGTCGATGCTGAAAAAATGAGCCGTGCCGCACCGGACGCCCTGTTCATGCACTGCCTGCCCGCCCATCGTGGTGAGGAAGTGACCGCCGAAGTCATCGACGGCCCTCAATCCGTGGTATGGGACGAAGCTGAAAACAGGCTGCACGTCCAGAAAGCCTTGCTTGAATATCTGGTCAAAGGCAAAGTAGAAGAATAAATTTTTTCCCTGTCATGAACTCCGTGACAGGGAATTTTCTTTGTCTGGCGTTTTCCACACTGACGTGTTCCCGTTTTACCTGAAACGGCATAAAATGAGAGTTTGCTATATCTGAACGATATTCCAGATTCAAATTCCGGATTCCTTTCAAACTGAAACAATCGAAAGACACTCTATGAGCGACATTAAAAAAGTTGTCCTGGCCTACTCTGGCGGTCTGGATACATCGGTCATCCTGAAATGGCTGCAAGATACCTACCAATGTGAAGTGGTTACCTTCACAGCCGACCTTGGACAGGGTGAAGAACTCGATCCTGCCCGTCAGAAAGCCCTCAAATTCGGTATTAAGCCTGAAAACATTTTCATCGACGACCTGCGTGAAGAATTCGTTCGCGATTTCGTTTTTCCGATGTTCAGAGCCAACACGATTTACGAAGGCGAATACCTTCTGGGTACCAGTATTGCCCGCCCGTTGATCGCAAAAAGACTGATCGAAATCGCTCGTGAAACCGGCGCAGACGCCATCGCTCATGGCGCAACCGGCAAGGGAAACGATCAGGTTCGTTTCGAACTGGGTGCATACGCCCTGATGCCTAACATCAAGATCATCGCTCCGTGGCGCGAATGGGATCTTCTGTCTCGTGAAAAATTGCTGAAATACGCTGAAGACGCCGGCATCGAAATCGACATGAAACACAAACAGGGCGGCGCGCCTTACTCGATGGACGCCAACCTGCTGCATATCAGCTATGAGGGCAGACATCTGGAAGATCCTAACGCAGAACCGGAAGCTTCCATGTGGCGTTGGTCCGTTAGCCCGGAAGAAGCTCCGGATCAGGCTGAATACCTTGATGTCGAATTTGAAAAAGGTGACGTCGTTGCCCTGAACGGCAAACGTATGACACCTGCTGCCGTTTTAACCGAACTGAACCGCTTGGGTTGCAAACACGGTATTGGCCGTCTGGATCTGGTCGAAAACCGTTATGTCGGCATGAAATCCCGCGGTTGTTACGAAACCCCGGGAGGCACGATTCTCTTGCCTGCGCATAGAGCTATTGAGTCCCTGACACTGGACCGCGAAGTCGCCCATCTGAAAGACGACCTGATGCCACGTTACGCCTCCATGATTTATAACGGCTACTGGTGGGCTCCTGAACGTGTCGCCCTGCAAAAACTGATCGACCATACACAGGAACACGTCAACGGTACTGTTCGCATGAAACTGTACAAGGGTAACGTCATCGTTGTCGGCCGTGATTCCAAATCCGATTCACTCTTCGATTCGACTATTGCAACCTTCGAAGACGATGCAGGTGCTTACGACCAGAAAGACGCAGCAGGCTTCATCAAGCTGAATGCCCTGCGTCTGCGTATCGCAGCAAAGGCCCGTCAGAGATAAGAAGCATCAAGCCATTGAAAAAGCGGTTTTATGTCTTTACAGGACTAAAACCGCTTTTTTTACAGGAAATGATCTCCCTCCATCGCAAGAGCATTCCTCCGAGGT
>JAHYZB010000037.1:0-48803 GCA_019424645.1 Oxalobacter formigenes | reverse complement strand
TGCATAATCATTTTCCTCATTCAATAATGACATCTGCAATGGCAACCTACAGGAATACACATGATCGGCATCATTGGCGGCAGCGGCATCTACCAGCTTGAAGGACTTGCGGACAAACACTGGGAAGCGATAGCCTCCCCTTTTGGCGCTCCATCGGATGAATTACTGTTCGGCCAACTCGACGGCCAACAGCTTGTCTTCCTGCCCCGGCACGGGCGCGGTCATATATTATCCCCGACAGATATCAACTATCGCGCCAACATCGACGTTTTGAAAAGAGTAGGTGTCACGGACATCATTTCCGTCAGTGCCGTCGGTTCATTGAAAGAAAACCTGAAGCCCGGCACCTTCGTTATTGTTGATCAATACATCGACCGGACAATTTCCCGTGAAAAATCATTCTTCGGACGCGGCTGCGTCGCCCATGTGGCGATGGCCCATCCTACCTGTCGGCGTTTGTCTGGTCTCATTCATCAGACCGCGCAGGAAATCGGTATTGACGCTGTTTTGGGAGGGACGTATCTTGCCATGGAAGGCCCCCAATTTTCGACTTGTGCCGAATCGGAAATGTACCGGAGCCTGAACTGCGACGTAATCGGTATGACCAATATCCCCGAAGCCAAACTGGCCCGTGAAGCCGAGATGTGCTACACAAGCATTGCGATGGTGACGGATTATGACTGCTGGCATCCCGACCATGATCACGTCACGACCCGGCAGATCATCAATACCCTGACTGAAAACGGATTCAAGGCTCAGACTCTGCTCAAAAACATCATTCCCCGCATTCACGAGGACACTTCGGCACCAGCCTGTTCCTGCCGGTTTGCTCTCGACAATGCCATTATCACACCAGCTGAATCAAGAGATCCCGAAATCGTCTTGAAACTCAGCGCTGTGGCTGGCCGGGTTTTCAAAAACGGGAAATCATGATGGCTGCCGAAACTCTTTGGGTTGCGGATAAAGAAAAGGCATCGCAAATTGTCGAAGCCAGCAAGCGCCTTGTATCCACCGGCATGAATCGTGGTTCCTGTGGCAATGTAAGTATGCGCAGTGAAACAATGCAGAATGGTTCGGGCAGTTTTTTGATCACGCCAAGCGGTACCGATCCCGAAAAAATGACGCCGGATTCAATCTGCCTCATGAATATGTCCGGCGAAACTGCCGGGAATGGCAAACCCAGCAGCGAATGGCGAATGCATCGTGACATTTATCATGCCCGTTCCGACATCCATGCCGTAGTGCATACTCACTCACCGTTTGCGACCACTCTGGCCTGCATGCAGCTTGAAGTTCCGCCATTTCATTACATGATTGCCGTAACCGGCGGCAATACGATCCCATGCGCGCCATACGCTCTGTTCGGCTCGCAGGAACTCTCGGACAGCGCACTGGATTGCCTTGAAAACCGTTATGCGTGCCTGCTCGCCCATCACGGCATGCTCGCACTGGGTCATAGCCTTGATCATGCGATGGCGATCGCCATTGAAGTGGAATCCTTATGTGAACAATACTGGCGCATACTGCAGACCGGCCATTTGAAAATTCTGTCCGATAAACAGATGAGTGCCGTTCACGAAAAATTCCGCGATTATTTCAAAAAATAAACCAATAGCCAGAGAACCGAAAATGTCATTGACCGATTACATCCGCACCATTCCCGACTACCCGAAAAAAGGTGTCCAGTTCCGTGATATCACGACACTCCTTCATAATCCGGAAGGGCTGAAAGCGGCAGTAGACCAACTCGTCGGACAATACAAAAACAGGAAAATCGATCGCATCGCCGTGATTGAATCCCGCGGATTTCTGCTGGGTGCCCCTCTTGCCTACTGTCTGGATGCCGGTCTCGTCCTGATCCGCAAAAAAGGCAAATTGCCTTGCGACACTCTGGAAGAAAGTTACAACCTTGAATATGGAACAGGAACCATCGAGGTTCATACTGACGCCATCATGCCGGGTGACCGGATTTTGCTGGTGGACGATCTTATCGCAACCGGCGGAACGGCAGAAGCTGCCATCAAGCTGATCCGTAAATGTGGCGGTGAAGTGGTGGAATGCGCTTTTCTCGTCAATCTGCCAGAACTGAAAGGCGATAAACGGCTGGAAAAACTGGGTTGTTCCACTTTCGCCCTTTGCGCTTTTGACGGAGAATGAAGCAGATGGCCAATCATGTTGAAACCCTGCGCTGGAACGGTAACGCTATTGAAATGATCGATCAGCGTATCCTGCCTCATCGTATTGAATACGTCGCGTGCCATTCCGCCCAAAACGTCGCCGATGCCATTCGTGACATGGTTGTGAGAGGTGCTCCCGCTATCGGCGTCGCGGCAGCTTATGGGGTCGCGCTGGAAGCGATCCTCCGTAAAAACGAAGCATCAGACGTCTTTTCCTCCTCTCTCGAAGAAGGTTTCAAGGCTCTGGCGGCCAGTAGACCGACTGCCGTCAATCTCTTCTGGGCTTTGGACAGGATGAAAAAACTCCGGAAAACCCATCAAGACAAAAGCCAGCCGGAACTGGCTGATATTTTCCTTCAGACTGCCCATGAGATTCTTGAAGAAGATATCCGGATCAACCGTACAATGGGCAAATGGGGTGCCTCTCTCTTGCCGGATGGTTCACGTGTCCTGACACACTGTAATGCCGGGGCACTGGCAACCGCCGGTCACGGTACAGCCCTTGGAGTTTTTCGTTCTGCCGTGGAAGCGGGCAAGCGCATCTCGGTTTTCGCCGATGAAACACGGCCCTTCCTTCAGGGAGCGCGTCTGACAGCATGGGAAATGGTTCAGGAAAACATACCCGTCACGCTGATCACAGACAACATGTCAGGCCATCTGATGAGCCAGGGTGAAATCGATGCCGTTGTCGTCGGAACCGACAGGGTGGCCGCTAATGGTGACGTTGCCAACAAAATCGGCACCTATATGGTTGCCGTACTGGCAAAACGGCATAACATTCCTTTTTACGTCGCCTGTCCACTCTCCACTATCGATCTGTCACTGTCGACTGGCGAAGAAATTCCCATTGAAGAACGTCATATCGATGAGGTGAAAGGCTTCCGGGATTGTCAGTGGGCGCCAGTTGGCGTGTCCATCCGCAATCCCGCATTCGACATCACACCGGCTGAACTGGTCACTGCCCTGATCACGGAAATGGGAATCGTCGATAACGCCACACTGATAGCGGGAAAGCTGGCCGAATTCGTCAAAAAGAATCAATGATCAGACGAATACCGGTTCCGGTTCCAGCCTGATCCCGAATTTGTCGAAAACGTCTTTTTTTATCGCCTCGGACAGTTCGGCGATTTCCTTACCGGAGGCATTGCCCCGATTGACCAGCACCAGTGCCTGCGTTTCGCAAACCCCTGCATTGCCATAATGTTTGCCTTTCCAGCCACACTGGTCGATCAGCCACCCCGCAGCCAGGCGGTATGTGCCGTCAGGCTGTTCATAAGCCGGAATGGCGGGATGCCTTTTTTTCAATTCGAGCAATTTTTCCGCTTCAACGGTCGGATTTTTGAAAAAACTGCCGGCATTTCCGGTAACGGCCGGATCAGGCAACTTGCGTTGACGGATATCGATAATCACCTTGCTGATTTCAGTCGCTGTTGGATTGGTCATTTTCCTCGCAACCAGTTCCTTATCCACTTCGGCATACGCCACATTGGGCTTCCATGCTTTCGGCAAAGCAAAACAGACATCGAGAATGACGAAACGGTCTTTGAAATCCGTCTTGAAAATACTGTGCCGATAAGCGAACTGGCAATCGGATTTGCTGAGTTCAACGATTTTTCCACCCCTAAAATCGAATGCCGTCAGGGAATGAAAACAATCCTTCAATTCGGAACCGTAAGCGCCAATATTCTGCACAGGCGCCGCCCCGACCGTTCCGGGAATCCATGACAGATTTTCCAGACCGCCATACCCCTGTTCCAGCGTCCAGATCACGAGATCATGCCATTTTTCACCGGCAGCTGCGCGGACATAAACGGCATCGATATCTTCCCGTTCAACGCGCATTCCCTTCATGGTCATACGCAGGACAAGCCCCGGAAAATGATCCGTCAGAAGAAGATTGCTGCCACCACCGATCACCAGCCTCGGCAGCGACATTAGTTCAGGGTTGTTAAAAACCTGAAACAGATTGTCGGCCGACGTCACTTCCATATAAGTCGATGCAAATGCATCGATACCGAAAGTATTGAAAGGATGAAGCGAAATTTCGTGTTGCAGGAAAAACATCGATTTCATGAATTTTGTAAATGGGTCAGTGGGGTCAGGCGCTCGAGGTAGCCGTTCACTATTTTGTCCGATACAATAGACAGTTATCATCTTAATGACTATTGACGTCTTCTGTCGAGAAAATAAACGAAAGGATTGCTATGCCATCTTTTGATGTAGTTTCCGAAGCCAATATGGTTGAAGTCCGTAACGCAGTTGATCAGGCCAACAAGGAAATCGGCACCCGTTTCGATTTCAGGGGCAGCGATGCACGCGTTGAACAAAAAGAACATGAATTGACCGTTTTTGCCGATTCCGATTTCCAGCTGGGTCAGGTCAAGGATGTCCTGAACAATAAAATGACCAAACGCAAGGTCGATATCCGTTTCATGGATGAAGGAAAAATCGAAAAAATCAGTGGTGACAAGGTCAAACAGGTCGTTACGATCAAAAACGGTATCCAGGGCGACAGCGCAAAAAAAATCGTCAAACTGGTCAAGGACAGCAAAGTGAAAGTCCAGGCGAGCATACAGGGCGATGCCGTGAGAGTTACCGGAGCCAAACGGGACGATCTGCAATCCACTATGGCCATGCTTCGCAAGGAAGTAGCGGACCTGCCGCTGGATTTCAATAATTTCCGCGATTAAAAAAAGCCGCCTTTTTCATTCAGGCGGCTTTAATTATCTTCTTCATTTTTTCAATACATCCCGGCGACGTTTGACGGTTTCCGCCAATTGACCCAGCAATTTGCTGCTATCTTCCCAACCGATACAGGCATCCGTTACGGATTGACCGTATACCAGCTTCTTGCCGACTTCGTGATCCTGACGGCCACCGACCAGATTCGATTCAATCATCAGGCCTATGATGCGGTCGTCACCTTTGGCAATATTTTCGCCCACTTCCAGCGAAACCGGAACCTGATTTTCGGCTTTCTTGGAGCTATTGCCATGAGAAGCATCGATCATGATTTTCGGTGACAGACCTGCAGCCTCGACTGCTTTGGCAGCCTCATTGATACTGGCAATATCGTAATTTGGCTTGTATCCACCACGCAAAATAATATGGCAATCCTGATTACCCTGCGTTTCGAAAATAGCCGTATTGCCCGCTTTCGTCACAGAAAGGAAATGATGCGGATGTGAAGCAGCCTTGATCGCATCGATGGCGATCTTGATATTGCCGTCTGTTCCGTTCTTGAAACCAACCGGGCATGACAGGCCGGAAGACAATTCACGGTGAACCTGCGATTCCGTCGTTCTGGCGCCGATCGCTCCCCAGCTGATCATGTCGGCAACGTATTGCGGGCTGATCATGTCGAGGTATTCCGTTGCGGCAGGCAACCCCAGTTCATTGACGTCACGGAGCAACTCACGGGCAATGTGAAGACCTTCGTTGATACGATAGCTGTGATCCATGAAAGGATCGTTGATCAGACCTTTCCATCCGATTGTCGTACGCGGTTTTTCAAAGTACACCCGCATGAGGACAACCAGTTCATCACCGTAACGCTCTTTTTCTTCAGCCAGACGGTGAGCGTACTCTATGGCGGCCTTCGGATCGTGTATGGAACAAGGTCCCATGATTACGACAAGCCGATCGTCCTGATTGTGCAGAATGCGCTGAATCGCTTTTCTGCAACCCGAAACCGTTTCGGCCGCCTTTTCCTCGCAGGGAAATTCACGGATTAAGTGAGCGGGTGGTGTCAGTTCTTTCATAGCAAGAATTCTCAAATCGTCAGTAGTGTCCATGATCTTTCCAGTTTTGATAAAACAAAAAAACCGCCAGATCCTGGCGGTTTTTAGAATGTGGTTTGTTCTCTTTATACGAGCGCTTGCCGCTTCTCCTCCGCCAATGGGCTGGAATAGCTAAAGTAAAAAAACCAGAAATAAACGAAGTTAATCATTTGTATATGGCAAGCAGTTTCGTTGATCTATTTATTTATTCTATACCAAGTTTACAAGTCTGACAAAATTTTCTTTTTTTGTCTTCAAACCGTTCCGCCAACTGTGACATCTTCGATACGAAGCGTCGGCTGTCCGACGCCGACCGGTACACTTTGTCCCTCTTTTCCACAAACGCCGACACCGGAATCAAGCTGCATATCATTCCCGACCATCGAAACGCGTTTCAAAATGTCAGGGCCGTTGCCGACCAGAGTAGCCCCTTTGACCGGATACGCCAGTTTACCATTTTCTATCATATACGCTTCACTGGCCGAAAAAACGAACTTGCCGTTGGTAATATCGACCTGACCGCCCCCGAAATTGGCGGCATACAAACCGTTCTTGACCGACGCGATGATCTCTTCGGGATTCCTGTCTCCTGCCAGCATGAAGGTATTGGTCATGCGGGGCATCGGCAGATGGGCGAACGATTCACGGCGCGCATTACCTGTCACCGCCATATTCATCAAACGGGCATTCAGGGTATCCTGCAAATATCCTTTCAAAATGCCGTTTTCAATCAAAACTGTCCTTTGCGTCGGATTGCCTTCATCATCCATATTCAGCGAGCCCCGCCGGTTCTGGATAGAACCGTCATCGACCACTGTAATGCTGTCTGCGGCAACCTTTTCGCCAAGTCGTCCGGAAAAAGCGCTCGATCCCTTGCGATTGAAATCGCCTTCCAGACCATGCCCAATCGCTTCATGAAGCAAGACGCCGGGCCATCCGGAACCAAGTACAACCGTCATCGGACCTGCCGGAGCCGGTTTCGCTTCCAGATTGATCAGTGCCGACCGTGTCGCCTCATTGACATAATGCCGGACAAGTTCATCCGTAAAATAAGCATAGCCGTAACGGCCACCGCCACCACTGGTTCCTATTTCACGCCGACCGTCCTGTTCGGCAATAACCGTCACAGACAGACGGATCAGCGGCCGGATATCCGCAGCCAGAACACCATCACTGCGTGCCACCAGAACAACATCGAACTCACCGGCCAGACCGGCCATGACTTGTACGATACGCGGGTCAGCCGCTCTCGCGAGTTTTTCCACTTTTTCAAGAAGAGCGACTTTTTCTGCTGCACTGATCGTTTGCAAGGGATCATTCGGGATATAAAGGGAATGATTTCTGACCGGTTTGATCACGGAAGCCAGTTTGACTTTCCCTTCACCCTGACGTCCGATAGTACGGGTCGCTTTGGCAGCGTCTTCCAGTGCCGTGGCTGATATATCGTCAGAATAGGAAAAAGCCGTTTTGTCCCCGGCGACAGCCCGGACGCCAACCCCCTGATCGATGGCAAAGCTGCCCGTTTTGACAATACCCTCTTCAAGGCTCCAGCTTTCATTTTTCGTAAACTGGAAATACAGATCGGCATAATCGACCTGATGGCTGAAAATGGTTCCCATTGCCTTGATCAGTGCAGGTTCATCCAGCCCGAATGGTTCGAGAAGAATGGACTTGGCAAGATCAAGATTGTCTTTTTCGGTCATTTGCGATTGCATGAAGAAAATCCTCGTTATCGGTTCAGACTCCGATTGTAGTGTATTGTCAAAAAAGGTGCATCCAATGCCCCAATTTGGCACGGGGCGAAATCAATATAAGCGATAAAACCGTTCATGAGATTGCGTCATGCCAACACTTTTGATGGCATGACCCTGACCGGAAAAGTTCAGGTAAACCTGAGAAAATATCAGAGTTTGCGATGTTTCAACGCTGGCAATTTCTCACGGATCGAGGCAAGCAGATCAAAGTCCAGTTCACCTTCAATGACGCCTTCACCCTCAGGCAAAACGGCCTTGATCTCACCCCACGGATCGATCAGCATGGTATGTCCCCATGTCCGGCGACCGGTAACATGACGGCCTCCCTGTGCTGCTGCCAGAACGTAGGCCTGATTTTCAATGGCTCGCGCACGCAGCAATATTTCCCAATGAACTTTTCCCGTCGTATAGGTAAACGCAGCAGGTACGACAATCAATGTACATTCTCCAAAAGCGCGGTACAGTTCCGGAAAGCGCAAATCGTAACAGACCGAGAGGCCGACTTTCCCGAATGGCGCATCGAACGTTACGACATCGTCTCCACCGCAAATGGAAGCGGATTCATCGTATGATTCACGTTCAGTGGCAAAACCGAACAGGTGAATTTTGTCGTAACGTGCAATGTTTTCACCTTCCGGAGAATAAACCAGCGAGCTGTTCAAAACCTTTCCCGGTTCTGGTGAAACCAGAGACAAGGTTCCGCCGATAAGCCAGATACCATATTTGCGGCTCATCTCTGCCATAAAGTCCTGAATGGGCCCGGAACCAAACGGTTCTGCATGGTATATACGCTCCGCATCATTCTGGCCAATACTGGGCCAGTATTCCGGCAAAAGCACCAGTTCGGCCCCCGTTTCAGCCGCTTCGCCGATCAGCCGACGTGCCGTTTCAATATTCTCATTCACGTCAGGGGTGGAGATCATCTGAACGGCGGCTACTTTAGTCATCTTCAACTCCTTAATACATCAGCAGATTTTATGAAAAAGGGGAACGAACTTTGATTGATTAACGCTTGATCTCGTTAATCTCTGGATTCGCCCACGAACCGGTAATCTGATATTCATGCGTCAGCTCTTTCATCAAAGGCTTTTGCAGAAATAATTGAGCAAGGAATGTGCCAATTCCAATGGCTGGATTGATAAAGCCGTAAGCCAGCGAAACGGCCGCCGCATTGAAATCAGGGATCACGGCAACATGCAGGTTCTGGGTTTCTTTCGAAATATCAACGCTGCCATCCATCAGCACGGTTGCGTTTGGCCCCATCATCTTCATATTGTCCGTTTTCATGATGCCTTTCGTAATATGTGCCGTCGCACTGATATCATCAAAGGCAAAACCGGTAGAGAAAACATCCCTGAAATCAAGCGTCAGCCTTCTGGGCAATGATTGCAGACTGATAACACTGAGCAACCGCGCCGCGCCGGCATCCGCTTTCAGGAATTGGCCCGCGCCGATTTTGAGGGACAGTTTGCCGTACATGGACGGGATATCCAGCGCGAATGGCAAACCATCCCAGCTCACATCACCTTTCATTTCTCCTTTTCCTCTCCGGATCAATCCCTTGTAACCGAACCGGTCAAGCAATTTTCCGGCATCCTTGATGTTCAGGACATAATTCAGTTTCGTTTGCTGTTTATTGCCTGTTGAGGAAATCCAGCTTCCCGACGCGTCGAGTATGGCATCGGGATTGATGATTTTCAGTTTGTTGATTCTCCATTCCCGTCCTCCCTGGAAATTGACATTGTTGGCAATGATTTCTGTCCTGCCCAGATGTTTTCCATAAAGGACCAGATCGTCAGCGATAATATCGAGTGCCGGAATGCGGCGGACATTTTCCCTGCCGGACATATCAGATGCTTTCTTGACCGAAGAAGGCAAAATGTTCATCGACGTAAGTCGTGCAATGAGTTTCCCTTCCACCTGCCGGACATTGCTGTCTATCCACTTGATCTGTCCATTCATCTGATCGGAACGGATAGCCGCGTCAATCGAATTCTTTGACCGGGAACCATTCAGGCTGACATTCGTCAGCCAGGAATCCATCGACATCAGCTCATCCGCGACAATAGAAAAATTATGTGGATCGATGTATTGTTCCAGTCCCCCGCCGGAAGACCCGTCATTTGTGCTTCGCCTGGCAGATTCGGAAGGCAGGGAACTCAATACATTGGCCCATTCGTTGAAATCAAGACTGTGCATGCTGAGGTCAAGCGTCACGCCGGGTCGCGTACGTACCGGCCGGTTTATGGCAAGACCGCCTTCTGTGACCTGCCAGGTTCCCTGTTTTGTCTTCTGGCGCAGATATCGGGCAGCGATATTATCTCCATAAATAATATCGATGACATCGCGTGAGACACCATTGACCGCTGGCCTGTTATCCATCAGGAACTTCAGGGGAACACTACTGGCTGCCTGCTTGCCCAATGGGGCAGGCAGGTCTATTCCCAGCCCTTTCAGACTGGAATCGACTTTCAGTTCATTGTCGGTAATGTTGACCACAAATGGGGTGCTTCCGGACAGTTTGCCGACAAGCTGCTTCAGCATGCCACCCGAATAAGCCTGCTGAAGCCCCCGGGAACTCAATGTTCCCTCAGCATGGACAAGGAAGCGCCCATTCGATTGGGTCCCACCGCTTATGGAAGCGGGTTCATGCAGGAAATTAGCCCTGATTTTTTCAAGTGCAAATCCCTTTTCGGAAAAATAGAGCTGTCCCTGCGTTTTGGCAATTACTGGAAGTTCCCTGAACAGGACAATATCGTTTCCGCCAAACTTCAGAGTACCTTTGACGACCGATTTTTCCATTTTTTCCAGAGGTAACTGCATTTCCAGCAGCAGATCGGCATTGCCTGTCGCCGTCGTTTCATCGGTCAAATGACCGATCCAGTCAATAACCGGCGTCACATTTACAAAACCGACAAAATTCTGAAGTGTCCCGTTTGCCTTGCCATCAACATTCAAAACAGGATTGTCGGCCAAAACATTCGGAATGACGACATCAACATCTTTCAGGCCGACATTATTGGTCAATGCCTTATCGGCATGGATGGCAAGCAGGCTGCCATCCATGCGAAGTTCACCCTGTATTTTTTCAATTACCGGCCATGCCGGTTTGCGAGTATTCCGATTAACCATGTTGGGCGCATAATTCAGCATTCCGTCGACGATTTTTGCATTTACCTTGAAAACACCTGTGTTTTTCCTGTTTTCAGCAGAATAAGGGAAATCGGCCAGATTGCCTTTTACCTGAATCACTCCTTCACTGACCTTTCCCCCTTTCAAGCCGCCAGATAACCATTCTTTCAGGGTCTTCGGCGTTTGAAGTGGAATATAGTGTTTTACTCTGTCAATATCCAGATTCTCGATTCTGGATGTCGCATCCAGATAACCGTATATGTCATTTTTATTCGACAAATCTTTTGAATATTGTCCAGAAACATTGACCTTCAATTCATTCTGCCGGAAAGACAGGTCTTTGGCCTTGACTGTCAGAACATCCTTTTGTGAACGATTCCATTGCATATCCACTTTCAGTTCATCGAATTTCTGGGGTACGGCACGACTGTAAACTGGCAGAATCAGCGTTGATTTCGGTGAATCCATACTCATTCATGGAAACGGAACCGGTCAGATTTTCAAACCCGACATTAACCGGCAAAAGACCGGGTTTGCTTGATTGATAACCATCTCCGGTCTCACGGAAAGTCAGCTGACTGAAATTTCCGTTAACGGCGTAAGCCTTCAATACATCCGGAGTGTTTTCCCAGCTTAAAGTGAAATTGGACAATTGACCGGAAAATTCATGACGCCTGATTTGCTGGCTCAATTCCTTGTCCAGCGGCAAATACGGAAGAAAACTTCTCAGCTCTCCCAAATTCAGACTCGCGACTTCGACTTTAGTCCTGGACAGCTGGTCTGTTCTCTCTGAAGGCAAATAACTGAAATTGAAACTGGCGTCATTCAAAACCTTGCCTGAAACTGTTTTCAGGGACAGCTTGTCAACACCGTATGAATAAAACGGATGTATGTCTGAACTTCCCTCCTGACCTGAATTCGCTATCCTTTTCATCTCAAACCGGCCTGTTGCCTGTGCCAGATCCAGTGCCGGAAGGTCTTTTCCCAACTTCAGGTAGAGGTTCTTCACATCAAGCCCGGTTGAAAGCTCAGTCAATCGGGACTTGTCCACGCTGGCCCATATCTGGACCGAACCCGTACCACGATCGAGCTCGACAGGAAAATCAACGTATTTTTTCCATTGGTCTGCGTTCAGATTGGACAAGGCAACATAGAGGTCACCTTTCCATTTAGAAACGTCGGATACTTTCTTTTCAAATCGCGGGTGAGAAAAATTGCCACGAAGATCGATAGAATCGGCGATAGGGGTATCAGGGACAGCTGTGAGTCGGAAGCGATGCTTTCGCCCCCGGTTTTTCATAACAAAGGTGAACTGGTCCAGATTCAGTTCAACGGCATGCCTGAAATCGTCTTTCCAGTGAAGGGTTCCATCGCGGATAATGATTTCATGCTGTTTTAAAATCCAGTCGGCGACTCCGCTTTCAGTTTGCTTTTCCGGATCGACGAGTATACCGGCTACGTAAAACCTGCCATCCCTGTCTCTGGATATATTGATGTCCGGCTTGTCGAAGACGAGAGAGGCCAGTCTCAAATCCATCAATGGCACAGACCACCATGAAACAACAGCCGAGACATTTTTCAGCCGGACATATTCCGTTCCCTCCTCACCTGAAAGTGTCACGTTTTCAAGATCGACTCGGGGTTGCAAACCATACCAGGAAGCACTGATTTTCGAAAACCGGACGTCCTTTCCAATCGATTCGCTCGCCAGCTTTTCTATCTCTGTCTTGTATTCATTGACATGCGGCAAAACGATATAACGCAGGCCAAGAAAAATTGCCGCAAAAGCAAAATAAAAAACGAAAAATACGACAAGCGCTACCTTGATGATCGTCTGATAGCGATAGGCGAAATCGGCGAACGCATCCGCGGAACGTGACCACCATGCGCTCCGGGATTTCTGAGTATTCTGATTTTCTTGCCGGTCAGGCTGCATTAGATAGAAGAATTAGCATTAATAAACGTAAAATACCACAACGGCATACCGATTATTTAATCAATCATGAAGAATATTCATTGCAATACCTTCATGAAACGAAATTTACCCGATGTTACAAATTATGAAGCCATCTCTCATTCCCGCTGAACAGGCATCCCATTTTTACATGCACTGGATGAATGCCAATCGTGAAAAACGGACAGCAAAAATCCAGTCGATCATCACACAACCATTGAACCAGCTGAATCTGGAAGCCTTGCTAAAACGCGAAATGGACGATGGCTATCCTCTGCCGAGGGCGATGCGCCGTTTGAGAAACCTGCTGATTTGCGCCATCATTGAACGTGACTTGTCAGGAAAAGCAGATTTGTCGGAAGTGGTGGATACAATGACTATATTTGCAGAATTCGCCATCCGGACCCATCTGCAAGCTCTGACAGAAGAATTGAAAGCTGCTCACGGAACACCGATCGGAGCCAATTCAGACAGACCTCAGGAAATGATTGTCCTGGGAATGGGGAAACTGGGTGGAGGGGAACTGAATGTTTCATCGGACATCGACCTCATCTTCGTTTATCCCGAAAACGGGGAAACGAAAACAACCGGTCCGGGACAACGTCCGCTCTCCAATCAGGAATTTTTTACACGGCTGGGCAAACGGTTCATCAAGGCCCTGTCGGAAATTACCGAAGACGGTTTCACTTTCCGTGTCGATATGGCCTTGAGGCCAAATGGAGAATCGGGTCCTCTTGTCGCAAGCATCAATATGGTCGAGCAATATCTGATCGTTCAGGGGCGTGAATGGGAACGATACGCGTGGATCAAGGCACGTCCGATCACAGGCAATCCGGACGATATCCGAACGCTGCAGGAAATTGTGCATCCATTCATCTATCGCCGGTATCTGGATTTCAGTGTTATAGATGCCATCCGCAATCTGCACCAACAGATCCGCGCAGACGTTGTCCGTCAGGAAAGGCTCCATCCTGAACGCAGCAACAACGTCAAACTGGGACGTGGCGGCATTCGGGAAATTGAGTTTCTTGCCCAGATGTTCCAGCTTATCCGTGGCGGAAGAGATCCGGCGTTGCAGGATAAATCAACCCGGCACATCCTTCACGTTCTGGTCGAAAAAAGACAGCTGGATGACGACATTGCCAGTGCCCTGCTCGATTCATACACTTTCCTGCGCAATCTGGAACACCGCATCCAGTATCTCGAAGACGCACAGACTCACTCGCTGCCAGCCAATGAAAATGAGCTTCTCCTGATTGCCAACTCGATGGGAATGAAAACCACCTCAGAACTGCTTGATGAACTGCAAAAACACAGAAGTTTTGTATCGTCACAGTTCGATGAAATATTCAGCGACAAATCCTCACGCGAAGACAATTCGAAACCGGTTATTCCGCAGCCTCTGCTTTCGAGCCAGTCGGAAGATGAACAGATTCATTCCATTCAGTCAAAACTGGAATCCCTCGGTTTTTCAGATGCCAACAATGCAGCAAGACGACTACTCTCATTCTGGAAAACCAGTCGCATCCAATCCCTCCCGGACAGTACCCGAACCAGACTGGTCACCCTTATCAACACCACGCTGCCCGAATTGCTGAAAAGCAGTCACGCACCACTGGTCACACTCGGCAGGCTTCTCGACTTCCTCGAATCGATTGCCCGTCGTACGGCCTATCTTTCCCTTCTGACGGAATTTCCGGCGGCGACTCAACGATTGATACGCATGCTCGATGCCAGTGAGTGGGCTGCCCGTTATCTGACACGCCATCCAATCCTGCTGGATGAACTGCTTGACGCCAGGACACTGATGGCACCACCCGATTGGCCCTCTTTCACTGCCGAACTGGAACAACAGCTCGAATCACAACGGGGAGACACCGAGTTGATGATGGATACTCTTCGTGAAGCCCATCATGCACAGCTGTTCCGTTTTCTGGCACAGGATCTGGCTGGTGGATTGACAGTCGAGCGGCTGGCAGATCATTTATCCAGGCTGGCGGACATCATTGTTGAAACCGCCTTGAAAGAAGTATGGCTTGCGATGCCGAAACGGCACAGGGAAGTCCCCTCCTTCGCCATCATCGCTTACGGCAAACTGGGCGGAAAGGAACTGGGATATGCCTCAGACCTTGATCTGATCTTTCTGTATGACGACGACCATCCCGACGCTCCCATGCTATACGCACGACTCGCACAGCGTTTCATTACCTGGATGACCAGTTCGACATCAGCAGGCATCCTGTTCGATATCGACATTGCATTACGCCCCGACGGCGCCAGCGGGCTGATGGTATCTTCTATCGATTCTTTCGAACGCTATCAGACCGAATCGGCATGGGCATGGGAACATCAGGCATTGACCCGTGCCCGATTCTGCGCAGGAGATGAAAATATCGGCAAGCGGTTTGAGGCACTGCGTGACCGGATACTACGCCAGCCACGGGACCCTGAATGGCTCAGACAGGAAATCCTGAAAATGCGCGAAAAAATCCACGAGAGTCATCCTAACCGGTCGACCCTTTTCGATTTGAAACATGATGCAGGGGGGATGATCGACATTGAATTCATCGTTCAATACCTTGTGCTTGAATACTCACTCGAATATCCCGAACTGACAGACAACTTCGGAAACATCGCCTTGCTGAAAATGAGTGGAAAACTTGGATTGATTCCTGAAGAAGCAGGCGAAAATGTCTCGGCCATTTACCGAAATTTCAGGAAACGGCAACATGAAATACGTATGCAGGGAGCCGATCAGGCCAAGGTGGAACCGGATCAAGTCATTGACCAGGTCAATGAAGTCAAAAAACTGTGGAATCTGGTTCTTCTGCGCCATGCAAACCAAGCGGACTGATCATACAAGACATTGAAAGAACCGCCTTTTTACGGTTCTTTCAGATAAAGTGCATCCGCTTCATCACGAACGTGACGGGCAAGCAGCTGGGATACCGTGCTTTTGATCGATACCTTGTCGAACAAAACACCTACGATTGCATTCGTAATCGGCATTTCCACACCGGCCTTTGCCGCGAGCATCCGGACAGTCTGGGCACAACGAACGCCTTCAGCAACGTGTCCCAGTTCGGCAATGACCGTTTCCAGCGTCTTGCCTTTTGCCATTTCAAGACCGACACGACGGTTGCGCGACAGATCGCCCGTACAGGTCAAAATAAGATCGCCCATGCCGGTCAGTCCCATAAAGGTTTCCGGCCTGCCGCCCAGAGCAACCCCAAGCCGTGTAATCTCGGCCAGACCACGTGTAATCAGGGCAGCACGGGCATTCATTCCAAAACCCACTCCATCGGACATGCCGGTTGCTATTGCCAGAATGTTCTTGACAGCCCCACCGACTTCAACACCGGTGACATCATCGCTGGAATAAATGCGCATATTGCCACCATTGGCAGCTTCAACCACAATTTTTCGCAGCGACATCGACCGGGATGCGATGGTCAGCGCACATGGCAAACCGGCAGCTACTTCCTGAGCAAATGACGGGCCCGACAATACGCCCATATCGACTTGATCGCCGAGCGTCTGTGCAACAACCTGATTCGGCAGCAAACCGGTATTTTCCTCAAAGCCCTTGCACAGCCAGATCAGATTGATCACCCCGCAATTCTTCAGTCTGCCTGAAACCGAACGCAAACCTGAAACGGATGTCGCAACGATCATCAATGAATCCGGGCCAGAGCCATGAGCGACAGCATCTTCGAAACGGGAAGTCAGCATGATGGCTTCAGGCAGGACAAAACCCGGCAAACCCGTCATATTCTGACGGGTTTTGACCGTTTCATTAACGACCTTCTGATTGCGATCCCAGAGCATGACTGAATGCCGCTGTGCAAGATGAATTGCAATAGCGGTTCCCCATGCCCCTGCACCAAGAACAGTAATGTTCATTTTCTGTCGTTCCGGTTTTGAAAACTGGCAAATATCTGTCAGTTAAGTTTTGCTTCGTCTTCCTGTGCTTTTTGGCCTTCAGCCTGCATGCGATCCTGGAAGTAGGTTTCGAAATTGATTTCTGCCAGATGAACCGGAGGGAAACCGGCCCGTAAGATCATATCGGCAATATTCGAACGCAGATAAGGATAAATAATGGAAGGGCACGAAATGGCAAGAATCTGGTCCATCGCTTCTTTTGGAATACCGCGTATTTCAAAAATACCCGCCTGTTTCCCTTCAACAAGATAAGCGGTTTTATCACCGATTTTTGCCGTTACTGTTGCTGTTACTGTCGATTCGAAAGTCGTTTCACCCAATGGTTCGAAACCGACATTGATCGCCACTTCCAGTTCGGGCATTTGCTTTTCCAGAAAAATGGCCGGGGAATTGGGTTGTTCAAGAGACAAGTCTTTTAAATAAACGCTTTGAATATGAAAAACTGGTTGAGTCGCCTCGGAAGACATATTTACTCCGGATTGTATTTATAAAATGGTTAAGCTTTTTCAAGCAGCGGCATCAGTCCGCCCGCCTTGTCCAATGCAGAAAGATCATCGAAACCACCGACATGTGTATCGCCGATGAAAATCTGCGGTACGGTACGTCGACTGGTTTTTTCCATCATTTCCGCACGCAGTTTTTCATCACTGTCGATAAGGATTTTTTTGATCTCCGTTACACCACGGTTTTTCAGCAATTGTTCCGCCATGCGGCAATAAGGGCAAACCGTTGTGCTGTACATCACGACATTAGCCGTCATATCCGTACTCCCTTCTCATCTGGTTATTTGGTTACAGGCAAACCTTCACTGACCCATTTATTCATGCCGCCTGACAGGCTGTTAACCGGCTTGAAACCGGCCTTTTTCAGAATGGATGCGGCTTTCCCGGCCTCCTTGCCTGCCTCATCAACGACAATAATAGTCTGCCCCTTGAATTTATCAAGTTTTGGAAGCCGTTCTTCAAGAGCGGTCAAAGGAACGTGAACAGCATTCAAAATATGTCCGGCCTGATACTGCTTTACGTCACGGACATCCATAATAGTCGTTTTTCCCTTATTGATCATTTTTGTGGCTTCGGCGTGAGAGATTTTTGCCCCTCTCCGGACATATGGCCACACCAGCGCACCGATACAATACAAGGCTACACAAATCCAAAAAATGTTGTCTTTAATAAAATTCACGAGATATACCTGCTAGAAGTCAACGATAATCAAACTGATACATTATAAAATAGAAAGACACGAGACATTCGAGATAACTTATATTCATTTCGATTATGCATAAAATTGTTTTCATGCGGCATGGGCAGTCCATCTGGAATTTTGAGAATCGGTTTACCGGCTGGACAGATGTGGACCTGACCGAAAGAGGCAAGAAAGAAGCCAGAGCCGCTGGCCGAGTCTTGCGGGAAGCAGGTTTCGAGTTTGACCTGGCTTACACTTCAGTACTGAAAAGAGCCATCAGAACACTGTGGATCGTGCTCGATGAAATGGATTCGATGTGGGTACCGGTCGTATGTGACTGGCGTTTGAATGAGCGTCATTACGGTGCGCTTCAGGGCCTGAACAAGGCCGAAACAGCCAGGAAATATGGTGAACATCAGGTTCATATGTTGCGCAGAAGCTACGAAGTAGCCGCCGAAGCACTTCATCCCGGCGACCCACGCACTTCCTATAATGACCCTGCCTATGCATCACTGAAACGTGAACAGATTCCGTTGACTGAAAGCCTGAAAGATACAGTCGCTCGCGTCAAACCGTTATGGATTGACTCGATTGCACCTGAAATCAGGAAAGGAAAACGTATCCTCGTTTCCGCTCACGGCAATAGTCTGCGTGCCCTGATCAAGGAACTGGATGATATCAGCGACAAGGATATCGCCCTTTTGAACATACCGACCGGTCAACCTCTTGTTTACGAGCTGGATGACGATTTGAAACCGATACGCCATTATTTCCTGGGTGATCCTGCGCAGATTGCCGAAGCATTACAGGAAGTGGAGACACAGGGCAGCGCAAGTTAATTTTGCGATCCTTACCTTTTTGAGGCAAAATGAACCGATTCAATTTTGCCTCGCAAAATGCATGAAAAAAGCACTCTTTTTCCTCTTCCTGCTTGTCTATGCGACTGCTTCGTCGCTGACTGTTCACGCAAAGCAAAAAGCAACTACAACCAAGCAGCAGAAACAGGTCAATAAAAAAGCCGCTTCCAAACGTGGCAAGTCGAAAACGACATCAAAAAAGGCAGGCGATCCGGCCAGACAGAAACAGGTCGCTGAAACCGAACAGAAAAAAGTCCACACCCGATTGAATACCCTGAAAAAGGAAATCGGGAAAACCGAAGTCGCCAAAGGCAAGGCCAGTGAAGCGCTGACCCAGTCCCAGAAAGCCATTTCAACTACCGAACGTTCTCTGGCAGAACTCGGACAGAAAAAAGTGGTAACCGAAAACAAACTGACCCAGCTCTCTTCCGAACAGGCACAGCTGACGGCGATCGTTGCCAAACAGCAGAAACAGCTGGCAAAACTGATGCAACAACAATATGTTTCGGGCGGTGAAGACCGGATGAAACTGCTGTTTTCCGGTGACAACCCGAACCGGATCAGCCGTGAAATGCAATACATGAACTATTATTCGACGGCATACTCGCAACTGATCGCATCCCTTCGCCAGAATATCAAGGCAGTCGATGCCAAAAAGTCGGAAACAAAAGAAACAAAGCAGGAACTGGATAAAATCGCCAGCAAAACCAGCGAACAAAAACAGGTTCTTGAAAAGGAAAAAGCCCAGCATGCCGCTCTTGTCGCGCAGCTTTCCGACAAGTTAAGCAACCAGAAAAAAGAAGCCGAACGTCTCGCACAGGATGAAAAACGATTGGGTGGACTGGTCGATCGCCTGTCCAGAAAAATAGAAGAACAAAGGAAAGCGGCTGAAAAGAGAGCAGCAGAGGCACGTCTTGCCGAGCAACAGGCAAAAAAACAGGCAAAACAATCGAGACAGGCAAAGCAGCCCAGAAGAACCCAGCCCCGTCCTCAAAAACAGGAATCCCAGACCGAAATCGTTCGGGAAACGCCGTATAAAGCTGATAACGCAAGCGCATTCGGCAAAAAACGCGGCTCTTTGAGAATGCCGGTACAGGGAACGATCACCGCCAGATATGGAATGAAACGTGCAGATGGCCCAAGCTGGAAAGGCATCTTCATCAAAACGTCAGCAGGCGCTCCCGTCCATTCCGTCGCAGGCGGAAAAGTCATCTTTGCCGACACGCTTCGGGGTTTCGGCAGGTTGATTATTATCGACCACGGTGATCATTACATGACGATTTACGGCAATGCCGGGTCCCTGAACAAACGGGTGGGAGATACTGTCGGCAGCGGTGAAACCGTCGCCACAGCAGGTAACAGCGGTGAAAACGGGGAAACCGGGTTATACTTTGAATTACGTCGTAGTGGACATGCTTTAAACCCTTCGGACTGGATATCGACTAGGTGATACATGCGCAATAAATTTCGTAACATTCTGCTGGTAGTACTCGGAGTGATCATCGGCGTTTTCGCGTCGGTTCAATTCTCGGCCATGGCTCAAAAGCAGACGGCTCCCTTGCCGCTTGATGAATTGAGACAGCTTGCAGATGTATTCGGATTGATCAAATCCGATTACGTCGAACCGGTCGAAGACAAGAAACTGCTGACCGATGCCATTTCAGGCATGGTGGCGTCGCTCGATCCCCATTCAGCCTATCTCGACAAGAAAGCCCTTCAGGAGCTCAAGGAAGGCACTCAGGGCAAATTCGGCGGTCTGGGTATTGAAGTCGGCACGGAAGACGGTTACGTCAAGGTCATCTCTCCTATTGAAGATACCCCGGCCTACCGGGCAGGCATCAAGCCGGGCGATCTGATCACCAAACTGGATGGAGTTTCTGTCAAGGATATGACACTCGACGCGGCGGTCAAGAAAATGCGTGGCGATCCAAACACGAAAATCACGTTGACGATTGCCCGTAAAAACGTCAACAAACCAATCGTCATTACTCTGGTTCGAGAGGAAATCCAGGTTAAAAGCGTCAAATCGAAAATGATCGAACCCGGGTATGCATGGCTGCGTGTCGCCATGTTCCAGGAACCGACCGTCGAAGATCTTGTCACCCATATCAATAATCTTTACGCCAAAAATCCGAACATCAAGGGCATCGTTCTCGACCTGAGAAACGATCCGGGCGGCATCCTGCCGGGAGCTATTGGCGTTGCCTCCGTATTCCTGCCTCAGGACTCCGTCGTTGTTTCGACAAACGGGCAGTTACCTGAATCGAAAGCGATGTTTTATGCCCGTCCGGAATATTATGCCGGCAGAACCTTGAACGATCCCCTGGCAAAACTGCCAGCCCAGATCAAGAACGTTCCAGTCGTCGTACTGGTCAATATCGGTTCGGCTTCCGCTTCCGAAATTGTGGCAGGCGCCTTGCAGGATCACAAGCGCGCTACCATCATGGGTACCCAGACATTTGGCAAAGGCTCCGTACAAACGATCCGTCCACTTTCGAAAGATACGGCAGTCAAGCTGACGACAGCCCGTTATTACACACCAAGCGGCCGGTCCATTCAGGCCAAGGGTATCGTACCTGACCTGATGGTTGACGAAACAGCGGAAGGCGATGGTATCAACGGCTTGAGGTTGCGTGAAGCCGACCTGTCCAAGCATCTGACCAACGGCAAGGATGAAGTCAAGAATGAAGACCGCCTCAATCAGGACGAAGAAATCAAGCTCCTGGAATCGGCAAAAAAATACAAACCGATTGAATATGGAACAAAAAAAGACTTCCAGCTGATGCAGGCATTGAACCACCTGAAAGGCAAGCCGGTTCAACTGTCCAAAGCCAAGCCTGAAGAAAAAAAGAACGACGAACCCAAGAAATAATCATGTAGTAAAAACCGGAAAAAGCGATGAATGAAGAACAGAAAATACGATATTCGCGACATATCCTGCTAAAGGATCTTGGTTACGAGGGGCAGGATAAAATTGCCAATTCACACGTCCTGGTAATCGGGGCAGGTGGACTTGGTTCTCCGGCAACCATGTATCTGGCCTCAGGTGGTTTCGGCAAACTGACACTGGTCGATAACGATCAGGTAGAACTGACCAACCTTCAACGCCAGATACTCCACTCCACGGACCGTATCGGCAAAAACAAGGCCGAATCCGGAAAACAGACGCTGACAGGCATTAACCCGACGATCGATATTGTCACTATAACCGATCGAATGGATGAAACGTCTTTGCCTGAACTCGTCAGAACGGCAGACGTGGTACTGGATTGTACTGACAATTTCAAAACGCGCCTGATTATCAATCGTGCCTGTATGGCAGCTGGCGTTCCACTTGTGTCCGGCGCTGTCGTCCAGTTTGATGGACAAATTTCGGTTTACGATCCCCGCCATGAGGATTCCCCCTGCTACGCCTGCCTGTTTTCAGAAGACCAGAATTTCCAGGATCTGAAAGCCGCACAGGTTGGTGTTTTCGCGCCGCTGGTCGGGATTATCGGCACTATCCAGGCTGCCGAAGCCCTGAAACTGGCCGCCGGTATCGGCACGTCGCTGGCAGGCTCCCTGCTTTTGCTCGATGCTTTAACCATGGAATGGACCAGAATTCAGGTCACTCGTAACCCGGAATGTCCTGTCTGCTCCGGACGATAGTTCAAGTTCCTGCGACAAAACTGTTCTGCCCCAGAAACCGGATTTTGAAATTCAGGAAAAAACCTGATTGAGCCCTGTTCTTAACAGGGTTCAATTCGTTCAATGTCAATTCGAAGTTCTCTTCACCATCATATTCAATCCTTCAATCATCTTTTTTATCAAGCTGTTCAACAGAACAGAACTTCTTCAAAAAAAAACACTCTAATTGTCGAGTGCGTTAAAACCTTACACAATCGCCTCACCATCTTCGGCTGTGTTTTCTGAATTGAACTTATCAGAAAAATTCAGCCGCCTGAAAAATCAGCCACCAAGCCACGACGTTGCACAAACAACTTCAAAACACATTTGGTATCAGGCTACGATTTTATAAATATGCCAATAGAAGGAGGAACTATGACAAATAACCTTACCGTAACTTTGCAGGAGAATGGTACTGTCACGTCGACGAATCTGGATGTGGATAAACGGATTATAAATTTTCTCAAAACACAACTTGAAGCATGGAATCCCACGGTAAGTGGGAAATGGGTCTCACCCAATATCTTTCAGTGCGATCAGGTCTGGACGGAGGAGGATGTCAAATTGCATCCGGATTTCATTTTCGTGTTCGGTGACAATGATGAACGCAAAGGGGAAACGGGTCAGGCCATTATTCGTTACCTGAAAAACGTTTTGAGCATCCGGACAAAAAAAGCCCTGGGCTTTGACGAAAAAGACTATTACAGTGACGACGAATACGAGGAAAACGTTCGCAAGCTGGATGCAGATTTTACCGCTATCGAAAAAGCCATTGCAGATGGTTCAAAAATCGTGATCAGCGCAAATGGTTATGGCAACGGTCTGTCCAGAATGCCGGCCAAATGTCCCCGTACTTATCTATATCTGGGGAAAAAACTGGCAAAACTGATTCGTGACGACGGTGGTTGGCAATAATAAGCGTTTGTAATTGAAGGTGTCTGCAAAGTGGCGTGAATTTGACGTCTGCTCTTTAAAAAAGTACGACACACATTACCTGACCAGATTTTTTCAATTGCCTAATCTGATCAATATGTCAAAGTCCGACATCTCCTGAACTGCAGCTCGGTAATAACTGATTCTCATCCAGCTTGCGAGATGCAGTTCAAAAGTCTTTCCAAATCACTTCATTGAACCGTACTTGTCGCGATAGGCCTTGACTGCTTTCTGGTACTGGTTCATTTCCGGCGAGGCTCCCGCCTTCGCAAGATACCCCAGCAGATCGTCCAGATTGGCAATCGAGAGAACCGGCATGTCATATGCCTTTTGCACTTCCTGAACAGCCGACAGTTCAGACAGGGCATTATCCTTGCCTGAACGTTCCATGCGGTCCAGCGCGATCAGGACGACTCCCGGTGTGGCATTCGCATGGCGGATGATATTGACGGATTCATTCACGGACGTACCTGCCGATATCACGTCATCGATGATCACGACCTTGCCTTTTAAAGGCGCGCCGACAATCACGCCACCTTCGCCATGGTCCTTGGCTTCCTTGCGATTATATGCAAACGGGACATTGCGGCCTTTCTTTGCCAGCGAAACGGCAACAGCCGCCACGAGAGGAATGCCCTTGTAAGCCGGCCCGAACAGCATATCGAAAGAAACTCCCGATTCCAGCAGGGTATCGGCATAATAATCTGCCAGTGTACCCAGCGACTGACCATCATTGAACAAACCCGCATTGAAAAAATACGGAGACGTTCTGCCTGCTTTGGTGATAAATTCCCCGAAACGCAACACGCCGCAGTCAACCGCAAAGCGGATAAACTCTTCTCTTAACTGACTCACTTCAATCCCCAATCTCTTAAAAAGAACATCGATATTGTAACGTGTCGTCAACCGGAGAGGTAGCTTGCACACGTTCGTTTTATTTTTAGTATCATCAATGTTTTAAGAAACCTGAAAAAACATGTTCTCAATTACTTCCGTCAATCTCAATGGCATCCGTTCCGCGGTCAAAAAAGGATTTCTCGAGTGGATGAACCGCTCCGGTTCCGACTTTGTCTGCCTTCAGGAAATCAAGGCCCAGTCCTGTGACATCATTCCGGCCGTCGCGTCACCGGACGGCTATCAGGGCTACTTTGAGTGCGCAGAAAAAAAGGGCTATTCCGGAACAGGCATCTACACTAAAACAATGCCCGACAAGGTCGAAAACGGTTTCGGCAGCAAGGAATTTGACACGGAAGGACGTTATCTCCAGTGCGACTTCAAGGATTTCAGCCTAGTTTCGCTCTATGCCCCTTCCGGTTCCTCTTCACCGGAACGACAGGAAGCCAAATTTCGCTTCATGGACGAATTTTATCCGTACCTGAAAAAACTGAAAAACAGCGGCCGTGAATTCGTTATCTGCGGGGACTGGAACATTGCCCATAAAGAAATCGACCTGAAAAACTGGAAAAGCAACCAGAAAAATTCCGGCTTTCTGCCCGAAGAACGGGCATGGCTGACGGACGTATTCGATGAACTGGGATGGGTGGATGTCTATCGCCTTCTGCACCCGGATACGACCGGGGAGGCATACACATGGTGGAGCAATCGGGGACAGGCTTATGCTAAAAACGTCGGGTGGCGTATCGACTACCAGATCGCGACACCGGGTATTGCGAAAAAAGCGGTATCAGCCGAAATCTACAAGGGAGAGCGGTTTTCAGACCACGCTCCCCTAACGATTAAATACAATTTTGGTTATTGATTCTTACATCAACCTTGTAGACATTCTTTCTTGTGGTTTTCTCCACAACTTTATTATTGCCTCCACATAAGAAATCATGTACTTTGAAAAGGGTATATATGCAACACTAAATTCTATTTATAAAACTGTTTAGGTCATATATGGACGACACCTACGACAACCCAATTCCTGGGAAAACATATATAAGTCCAAGCCTCAAATCGTTTGGGGAAAACGATCGTAGAGTTCGAATTGCGTCTAAGATCATAAATTCACCTGATGCTTATGCCTATGCGAAAGTTAAAGATGAAACGGTACTTCGACACAAAGAAAATGCATCTACTTATATTAAAGCAACCTTTTTCGAAGATAATAGGTATATCTCTGTTTTAAATATTCAGGGATTCACCGTAGCGACTGATAAACCACACAATGCCAGCTTTTCATTTATAGGCGATGAAATTGGTCAACTTTTAGAGTTTGCTGCAAATATTCAAGGCGTAAAATTTAGTGGATCAGGCAAAGTCAACATAACAGATAAAGAGCTCCGTAGTCTTGTTCTCTCCAACCAGCAAGCACAGAACTTAGTGAAGGATAATGAAGAACTTTTCTCAGAGGTTCTCCGGTCAGCTATTACTCGAAGTGATGTCATCGCAGTTGGGTATCGAAAAAAACAACTTGAAGTCTTTCGACAACTTCTTGAAGATCCAAAGTACTTCGATTCCATAAAAAGTAAAAAACAATGTACCGATGAAAGTTTGTGGCAGCAATTCTTTGAAAAGAACCAATGGATCTTTGGATATGGCCTTAGTTACCTATACCTTGCTTCTTTGAATGACAAAAAACTTGAACAAGTCGTAGCTGGTCATAGCATTCGCGAACATGGCAAAAGAGTTGATGCTTTAATGAAATCTAAAGGTTTAGTATCCAGTCTCTGCTTTGTTGAGATAAAAACTCATAAAACTCCCCTATTAGGTAATAAACCTTATCGATCTGGTTGCTGGGGACCATCTATGGAGCTTGCTGGAGCGGTATCACAAGTTCAAGGTACGGTTGCACTAGCTATGGAAAATATACGGGGTAAACTTTCAATTACAGATCCGAAGGGATTTCCCACAGGTGAAGAGGCGTTTAATTACTCGCCAAAAGCATATCTTGTTGTTGGAAGCTTATCTGAATTTATTGGTGACCACGGGGTCAATCATGAACAGTACAGATCTCTTGAGCTCTTTCGCCGCAACACCATCAGCCCAGAACTTATTACATTTGACGAACTTTATGAAAGAGCCAAATTTATAGTAGCGTCTAGTGACGACCAAAATAATACTTAATGAAATATTCACAACAAACCCAAGGAAGGCACACAGATTAGAGAAAAGTTTCATCGTTGTTACTGCTGAGCATTCTCTTGTTTTATTGAGTCAGAAATCTACAAGGGAGAGCGGTTTTCAGACCACGCTCCCCTGACGATACGATACGACGTTGATATCTGATCAGTTGATGCCCAGATAATTGGCGATGAAGTCCGCATCCTTGTCGCCTCGTCCGGACAGATTGACCAGAATGGTTTTGTCCGGACCGAGTTCTTTGGCGACTTTCATCGCATAAGCTACGGCATGGGAGCTTTCCAGCGCCGGAATAATGCCTTCAATCCGTGACAAAACGAGGAAGGCATCCAGACATTCCTCGTCCGTAATCGCTTCATACTGGACCCGGCCGATATCTTTCAGATAGCAGTGCTGGGGGCCGACACCCGGGTAATCAAGTCCGGAAGCAATCGAATAAACCGGCAACGGATTGCCTTTTTCATCCTGCAGGTTATAGCATTTGAAGCCGTGTAGTGTTCCCTTCGTGCCAAGGCTCAAGGTAGCGGCATGATCTGGCGTATCGAGTCCTTTACCGGCCGGTTCGATACCGACCAGCTTGACGGATTCATCCGGCAGGAATTCGGTGAAGATACCGATCGCATTGGAACCACCACCGACACAGGCAGTCACGACATCCGGCAGTCTGTTTTCCCGCTGCAGGAACTGTTCACGCGCTTCCTTGCCGACGATGCTCTGGAAGTCACGCACCATTTTCGGAAATGGATGAGGACCGACAACGGAACCGATGGCATATAAAAAGTTCTGCGGATCTTTCAGGTATTCTTCAAAAGCACTGTCGACTGCGTCTTTCAGCGTTTTGGTACCGCGGGAAACAGCGATCAGGTTACATCCCAGAATCTTCATTTTGGTGACATTGGGATGTTCTTTTGCAATGTCGATTTCACCCATATGGATTTCGCAAGGGATACCGACCAGTGCACACGCCGTTGCCATTGCCACACCATGTTGTCCGGCTCCGGTTTCGGCGATAACTTTTGTCTTGCCCATATGCTTGGCAAGCAAGGCCTGTCCCAGACAGTGATTGATTTTATGGGCACCGGTATGGTTCAGGTCTTCACGTTTTAAGAAAATACGCGCTCCGCCCTGACGTTCAGTCAATCTTTTTGCATAGAAGATAGGGCTTGGCCGACCGACGTAATGGGTGTAAAGATCGGAAAGCTCATCCTGAAATTCCTTGCTGTTACGAACCTCTTCGTAAGCCTGTGCAATGTCATCCATCACAGCCTTCAGTTCGGGTGGAATCATCTGCCCGCCAAATTCACCAAAGAAACCGTCCTTGTCGGGCATTTCCAAAAATTCCTGCGCCATACTTTCTCCCATTTTCAATACATTTCGGATGTTTACTCCCACCCGTGCGGGATGACATCCGTCTTTTTCCTGATTATTGCCATAAAAATCAGGCAACAAGCGATTTATTTTCAAACCGGAAATTTTACACTCATCGTGGAAATTTTTTTATTGTTCTTGCGCCAAATGCCGTTTTTGTCGCCAGGGCGCAATTTTTGGCAACAACATCATGCCAGGTAACGCCAGAATGAAACACAAATTGAAAAACATGAACCATCCTGTCTGATCCACGATATACCCGGCAGACGCATTGATAAACGTCCTGGGAACGGCGGCAAGACTGGTGAAAAGCGCGAATTGCGTTGCCGTATATCGTTCATCCGTTGTCGTGGCAATGTAAGCCACAAATGCGGCTGTACCGAGGCTGACGCCAAAGGCCTCGAAACCGATCACGGCGGCAAGCAACATCGGATTGGGGCCTTCCAGTGACATCCATGAAAATCCCAGAATCGCCAGCGCCTGTACCACCCCGAAAACCCACAAGGCACGGTTGATACCCAGGCCAATTATCCATATCCCTCCCAAAAGGCCGCCGATGAGACTTGCCCAGAATCCGGTCGTCTTCGCAATCACACCGATCTGGGTCATTGTAAAACCCAGGTCCAGATAGAATTTGGTCGCCAGCGCGGTCGCCAGACTGTCACCCAGTTTGTAGAGAAAAATGAACGATAAAATTAACAGCGCGCTTTTCCAGCCAGCCCGGCCGATGAATTCCGTGAACGGCAGCACGACCGCTTCCCGAATGGTTTTCGGCGGTGCGCCATGAATTTTGGGTTCACTGATGACAAGCGTGCAAATCAGGCCGGGCAACATGAAAGCTGCCGTTATCCAGAAAACGCCGGACCAGCTCATCATATCGGCCAGAATAAGCGACAGCGCACCGGGAACCATTCCAGACACACGATAGGCATTCACATGAATAGCACTACCCAGCCCCTGCTCTTCATCCGGCAACAGTTCACGCCGGAAGGCATCAACCACGATATCCTGACTCGACGAAAGAAAAGCGATCACGGTCGTCAGAACGGCAACCATTGTCAATTCCGTTACAGGATCAAGCCAGCCCAGAAAACCGATACACAGAAATAGCAGAATCTGTGTCAATGCCATCCAGCCCCGGCGCCGCCCCAGCAATGGAAAGGAATACCGGTCCATTAGGGGAGCCCAGAGGAATTTCCAGGTATAGGGAAACATGACAAGGGCAAATAGCCCGAGCGATTTGATGGAAAGACCGGATTTCGTCAGCCATGCCTGCAAAAGCGTCAGCAGGATAAACAAGGGTAATCCGGACGAGAAGCCAAGGAACACACAGATCAGCAAACGCGGATCGAGCATGGCTTTCCATTTTTTATCGAGGGACATTATGGGCGCTTGGAATTAATTTTCTTCTGAAGCCGGAAAACGGCAAGACTGCCCCGCCAGTTCGGCATGAAAGTTACCGGTTTGCCATCATGCAAAGCCACACAGTCAGTCACCTTCCACCCAAGCAGATCCACCAGATTTTCAAAATCCTTAAGTGTTGCACATCTCAGATTGGGTGTGTCATACCACTCATAAGGCAATTCCAGCGAAACCGGCATTTTGCCGCCCAACAATGAAAAACGATGTGGCCAGTAGGCGAAATTCGGAAAAGAAACGATCGCTTCATTGCCAACGCGGGCCATTTCACGCAACAATCCCTCGACATGTTGCATCATCTGCAATGCTGAAAGACACAAAACCGTGTCGAACGAATCGTCTTTAAAAAAGGGCAATCCCTTTTCAAGATTGTGCTGGATGACACTGATGCCACGTAGAACGCAGCCGGGAATTTTCAAATCGTCAATTTCGATACCATAGCCGCTACAGTTTTTCGTTTTCTGAAGATATTCCAGCATGGCACCGTCGTCACATCCCAGATCGAGCACGTGAGCGCCATCCTTGACCCAGTTGGAAATGAAAGCGAGGTCTGAGCGCAAATTTTTCAGCTTCGGCATATTCATGACAAATTGCCTCCATCTATTTCCTGCCAGATACGCTCATAGTAAGACTTTACCACCTTGTGATACCGTTCATCATTCAGCAGGAAAGCGTCATGACCATGTGGTGCATCGATTTCCGCATAAGTGACCTTTCTGCCATTACTGACCGGTGAACGGACGATCGCCCGGCTGCACTCCGGAGAAAACCGCCAGTCTGTCGTGAACGAAGCCAGCAGATAATCCGCTTTCGTGTTCGCGAGCGCCTTGTCGAGATCACCGCCATGCTGGGCAGCCGGATCGAAATAATCGAGCGCCCGCGTAATCAGCAAATACGTATTGGCATCGAAATAAGCCGAAAATTTTTCACCCTGATAATGCAGATAGGATTCAATTTCGAACTCGACCCCGTAACCGAACTGGTATTCCCCAGATCGAAGGTCACGGCCAAATTTTTCGGACATGTCGTCGTTGGAAAGGTAGGTAATATGACCGACCATGCGGGCGACACGCAAACCGTTCTTCGGAACGACACCATACGCGTAAAAATCGCCTCCATGAAAATCCGGGTCGGTCAGAATTGCCTGACGGGCGACATCGTTGAACGCGATATTCTGCGCCGACAGGCGCGCAGTTGAAGCGATAATGACGGCATGACGGACGCGGTCTGGATATTGCATGGTCCATGACAGCGCCTGCATTCCTCCAAGCGAGCCTCCCATCACAGCCGCAAAACGGTCGATTTCCAATGCATCCGCCAGCCTGGCTTGCGCATCGACCCAGTCTTCAACAGTCAGTACCGGGAAATTGGCTCCGTAGGGCTTCCCGGTCTCGAAATTGATATCCATCGGGCCGGTCGATCCGAAACACGACCCCAGGTTATTGACCCCGATCACAAAGAAACGGTTCGTATCGACCGGTTTTCCTGGCCCGACCATGTTATCCCACCAACCGGTGTCTTTCGGATTGTCGGCATAGTAACCGGCAACATGATGCGATGCATTCAAGGCATGGCAAACCAGAACGGCATTCGTTTTATCCGCATTCAGTTCACCATATGTCTCATATACCAGCGTGTAATCCGCTATCGATGCCCCGCTCTGCAGGACAAGCGGTTCGGCAAAATGCATGGATTGTGGTGAAACGATTCCAACTGATGGCATGAATATTCTGTCTTAATCGATGATCGGCAATCCTTGTTGCAACGATCATTCCGTTAACCTGTTCCTGATAAAAAAAGAAGCCCAATAGCGTCAGCATATCGGGCTTGCATCCAAGCTCGCTTTAGCCGTATTTATTTATTCAGGATCCCCCTTTGCGCCCGCAAGCTGTCTCGTTCAAATCGGCGCAATATCGCTAGCATAACGAAGTCATTTCATATCGTCAAACCGGCATACAGACATTAGCATGCCATTCTTTCGATATACAAACCTCTTTTAACTTTCATCATCGGTCTTTTCAAGTTGCAACTGCTGAACGGCTTCCTCGATAGCAGCTTCTTCCACCAGCGACAATACCTTTTCCACTTTCGGTTTCAGCAACTTCATATTACTTGAAAGAATTTCCTGTTTGACATTCAAAAGCTGTGCTGGATGCATGGAAAATTCACGCAATCCCATTCCAAGCAGCAGCCTCGTCAAATGAGCGTCGCCCGCCATTTCACCGCAGATGGATACTGGTATATTTGCCTTGTCCGCCGCCCAGATCGTCATCGACAGCATCGTCAGGATGGCCGGATGTAACGGATTATAGAGATGAGCGACTTCGGGATCGACACGGTCGATAGCCAGTGCATACTGGATCAGATCGTTTGTGCCAATAGAAATGAAATCAAGACGGGAAGTGAACATCGGCAATCCCAGAATGGCGGCAGGCACTTCCACCATGGCACCGATCTGGATTTTCTCATCGAATTTGATTCTGGCCTCACGCAGCTGTGCCTTGGCCTGTTCAATGAAAGCCAGCGTCTGGTCGATTTCGAAAGCATGCACCAGCATCGGGATCAACAGTTTTACAGGGCCGAACGCCGAAGCACGCAAGATAGCCCTCAACTGGGCAAGGAATAGCTCGGGCTCAGCCAGACAATACCGTATGGCCCGTTTGCCGAGCGCAGGATTCAATGTACTCGTCTCCGGGGTACCCAGCGGCTTGTCTGCACCGATATCGATTGTCCGGATGGTAACCGGACGCCCCTTCATAAGAGTAACCGCCTTCTTATAGGCATCAAACTGTTCTTCTTCACCCGGAATCCGGCTGATATTGCCGTTGCGTCCCATAAAAAGAAATTCGGAACGGAACAGGCCGATCCCGACCGCCCCGTTTTCAAGCGCTGCCTTGCAATCGTCCGGAAATTCGATGTTGGCAAGCAAAGTCACCGACGTTCCATCGATAGTCACGGCAGGGGTCTTTTTCAGACGACTCAGCTTTTTTCGTGCCCTTGCCTGTGCAGCCTGTCTGGCTCGATACTGCTCAAGGACGACAGACGTCGGATTGACGATAACGATTCCGGCATCGGCATCCACAATCAGCCAGTCGTCCTGCCTGATAAGCGACAACGCTCCAGCCAGCCCGAAAACGGCAGGCGTGTCGATACTGCGGGCGACAATGGCGGCATGTGAATTGCGACCACCAATTTCAGAGACAAAACCACTGAATGTATCGTCCCTGAACTGAAGCATATCTGCAGGAGAAATATCGTAAGCGACCACGATCATGTCGATACGTTCACCGTCCGGTTCGGTCATTATCGGAGTAAAATCGATCTGGGTGCCTGTCAGCACTTTCATGATCCGTTCGGCAACCTGCTCGATATCCGCTTTTCGTTCTCTCAAATAGGGATCTTCAATATTGTCGAACCGTGCGGACAGCTCTTCGATCTGCGTCAGTAATGCCCACTCGGCATTGTAACGACGTGTCCGGATAATATTGAATGGCTCTTTCGCAATCATCGAGTCGGCCAGTATCATGGCATGCACATCCAGAAATGCGCCCAGCTCGACAGGCGCATCCTGTGGCAAGGTTGTCCAGATCGCTTCCAGCTCCTTCTGAACGGTATCCAGCGCATTTTGCAAACGAATGACTTCTGCCTCGACCTTTTCCTGAGGAATGAGGTAATGCCGGGTATCCATGGCGGCACGCGCGACGAGATGAGCCCGGCCAATGGAAATGCCGCGTGAAACCGATATTCCGAACAGTGCGAAAGATGCCATATTTTTACCGGCCTGCATTCAATTATTCCGCTTCACCAAATTTATTGTTGATCAGCTTTTTCAGTGCTTCCATGCATTCTTCTTCATCGATGCCATCTGTTTCGAGCAAGACTTTGGAGCCCTTGCCTGCAGCCAGCATCATGACACCCATGATGGATTTGGCATTGATCCGTTGATTGTTACGTGTCATCCACACCTCGCAGCTGTACTTCGATGCCAGTTGCGTCAGCTTGGCCGATGCACGGGCGTGCAAACCCAGCTTGTTAATAATTTCCAGTTCCGTTTGTACCATATTCGTATGTAATGAGATTAAACCGCAAGCGGACGAAAGTTCTGTTTATAAACAATGCATTGAACTTTTTCGGCAAATAAGGCCACATCGTTTTTACTTCGATGTGCTGTCTTCGCAAGGATCGATACGAACCGCCCCGTTTTTCCCTCCGGACAATGCTTTTTCAATAACCGTTTCCAAATCGTTCTGCCGGTATGTAATCGCCCTGAGAAGCATGGGCAGACTGACCCCGGTCAGAACCTGAACCTTGTTTTCAGCAGAAAGCTGGTGACAGCAATTGGAAGGGGTACCACCAAGAACATCTGTCAAAACCAGTACACCGGACCCATCGTCGAGACGCCTGATTGCCTCGATGGCAATCCCGTTGACCTCACAAATATCCTGGTCAGGCTTGACATCAATTGCCTCAATGCGTCCCTGCTCGCCTTCGAACAGATGCATCGCAGTCGTCATGAATGCGTCTGCCAAAGGCTCATGCATAAGAAGGAGTATGCCTACCATCTCGTCCCATTAATCAGTCAAAAGAAGAACGTATCAAATGTCGTTCAATTATGATCAAAAGCCAGCTATCCGGATTGATCCGGCATTAAAATTGCTGACATATTCGTTACATTGTAATGAATAAAGTGCGTGGGTCAAACCGTTTTTTCAAGCTCATCGACAAACAATTTTGCCACGTCGAATCCGGTCTGGCTCGTGATTTCCCTGAAACAGGTGGGACTGGTGACATTCACCTCAGTCAACCAGTCTCCGATAATATCGAGCCCGACAAGGAACAAGCCTCTTTCGGCCAGAACAGGCGCCAATGTTTCGGCTATTTCCCTGTCCCGCTTTGACAGCGGCTGCGCCCTCCCAAGGCCACCCGCCGCCAGATTGCCCCGGATTTCGCCATTTTGCGGAATACGTGCCAAAGAGAAGGGAACAAGCTTTCCATTGATCAGCAATACCCGTTTGTCCCCCTTGACGATCTCGGGAATATATTTCTGCATCATAATGGTTTTATGACCATTTTCCGTCAGTGCTTCAATAATGGCGCCAAGATTGATGCCATCTACCCGAACACGAAAAACGCCGGTACCACCCATCGCATTCAAGGGTTTCAAAATGACGTCATGATGCTCCTGATGAAAAGCACGCAAACGACTTTCATCGGAAGTAACCAGTGTCGGCACCATAAATTCCGGAAACTGGGCAATTGTCAGTTTTTCATTATGGCTGCGGATGGCCTCAGGACGATTGAAGACCCTTGCACCTTTTTTCTCGGCCAACTCCAGAAAATAAGTCGAGTTGACATACTCGACATCGAAAGGAGGGTCCTTGCGCACGATAACCGCATCAAACGATTCCAGCCGCCGGTTTCGGGTTTCAAGCACACGAAACCAGTCGGCATCCTCTTTACCCGTCAATTCGATATGGGACGCCGTGACAGTCACTTCGTCCTTGTTCAGTGCAAAATCGCCCTGTTCAAAAGCGACAATACGGTGCCCCCTATTCGCTGCTTCCGCCATCATGGCAAAAGTGGAATCCTTTTCGACCTTGAACTTGCATAGCGGGTCTGCAAAAAACGCCAGTTCCATAATGTTCGATTACCCCTGCATGTCAGGATCGGTTCTTTCCAGTTCAATGGAAGCCGCCAGAAGCGCCAGACGGGCCACCACACCGTACATATAGAAACGATTCGGCGCCGCCGTTCCCGGTTCGGCACTTCTGTCCGGAATGGTATGTTGCTGCGCAAAGGCAAGAGGAACGAAGTGCGCACCAGGTGCATTCAGGTTCTCATTAATATCCCGTTTTTCATTGACCCGGTAAAAACCACCGACAACATAACGGTCAATCATATAAACAACCGGTTCCGCAACCGCCTCATCCACTCTTTCAAAAGAATGGACACCTTCCTGAATAATAACGTCACGAACCGGCAAGCCCTCCTTGCCGACAGACATCTTGTTGCGCTGCTTGCGATTCAGGTCCTTCACTTCACTCGCATCGGTCACTGTCATGATGCCCATGCCATAGGTACCGGCATCGGCCTTGACGATAACGAACGGTTTTTCCTTGATCCCATACTGCTTGTATTTGCGTCGGATTTTCGTCAAAACGGAATGGACGCTGGCTGCCAGACATTCTTCCCCTTCATGTTCGCTGAAATTGACATGGCTGCATTTGGAGAAGAATGGATTCAGCAGCCACGGATCAATCCCCAGCATTTTCGAAAACCGTTTGGCAACATCGTCATATGCGGCAAAATGATTGCTCTTGCGCCGTACTGTCCAGCCTGCATGCAGTGGCGGGAACAGACTTTGCTCATAAACATTCTTCAATATTTCAGGCGTACCTGAGGAGAGATCGTTATTTAACAAAATCGTACACGGATTGAAATCATCAACCCCGACACGACGGCCGTTATTGATCCGTTTCAACGGTTCCATCATCAAGGTCGTACCATCAGGCAGTGTCAAAGGCGTAGGTTCCTTGATGTCTTCCGACAGCGATCCGATCCGGACGTCCATGCCAGTCTGACGCAAAATCTTGATCAGACGGGCGATATTCTGTAGATAGTACGTATTCCGGGTATGGCTCTCCGGCACCAGAAGAAGATTTTTTGCGTCCGGGCAATATTTTTCAATCGCCGCCATCGTCGCCTGGACAGCCAGCGGCAACATCTCAACCGACAGATTATTGAATCCGCCCGGGAACAAATTGGTATCGACAGGTGCCAGTTTGAACCCGGCATTTCTCAAATCGACCGAACAGTAAAACGGCGGCGTGTGATCCTGCCACTCCAGCCTGAACCATCGTTCGATGGCGGGGGTCGAATCGATAATCGTTTTTTCCAGCTCTAAAAGAGGGCCGTTTAATGCAGTAACCAAATGAGGAACCATAAAAATCCTTCTTTACACAACAAGTGCATAATTGGACAATTCCTGATAATAATGCATCAGGAAATTGGCCTGTTGTTGACGCTCAGTTATTTGTAACTGTATATCATTTTCAGCAGGCATCAAAATCATGTCACCGGGAAACTAATATACTAACCTTTCCTGAAAAATATTGTTGCGCCAGTCGACAAAACAGGCTCTTATGTCCACCTCTTTTGCATTTTTTGCGAAGGATCAGGTAAAAAAAGTCACGTTTATCGCAACAGGCCGGGTAATAGCGCCGCCAAAATAGACTCATCCGTCTAAAATCCTTTAATATTGTGTCGTCTGTCCCACTTATTGTTCAAAACATTCTTTTTCCGGAAAAGGAGATGAAATGAGTAAAAAAATACTGGATGAACTTCAATCGAAACTGGGACAGATCATGGATAGCTCCCCGGCAAAAGATATCGAACGGAACGTTCGCGCCATATTGACACAGGCTGTCTCCAAACTGGAACTGGTCACCACTGAAGAATATGAAGTCCAGAGACTGACGATTGTCCAGTTGCAAAACCGCATCAACATGCTGGAAAAGCGCCTGTCCGATCTTGAAAACCGGATACAGCAATCCGAAAGCGCTTCTTCATCCGATAAAAAATGAGTCTTGCCATCCTCAAAAGCCGTGCGCTGGCTGGTATGGACGCGCCTGAAGTCACCGTTGAAGTGCATCTGGCGAATGGATTGCCTTCTTTTACGATAGTCGGGCTGGCGGAAACGGAAGTCAAGGAAGCCAAGGACCGAGTCAGGGCCGCCATCCAGAATGCCCGATTCGAGTTCCCGGCCAGAAGGATCACGGTCAATCTGGCTCCGGCTGATCTGCCCAAGGAATCCGGACGCTTCGATTTGCCCATCGCACTGGGTATTCTCGCAGCTTCGAAACAGATCAATACAGACCATCTGGACAAATACGAATTTGCCGGCGAACTGTCTTTGTCCGGTGAACTGCGTCCCATTCGGGGCGCACTGGCCATGTCGTTCGCCATTGCGAAATCGAATACAGCTTCATCAAGACAGGGGTTCATCCTGCCCTACGACAATGCCGATGAAGCGGCCTTTGTGCGCAATCTGACGATATTGCCAGCAAAAACCCTGCTGGATGTGTGTGCCCATCTGAATGGTTTGCCTGAGACTCCGGTGCTGGCGCCTCATGTTTCAGGCACGGATAACGTTTATCCCCGGTATCCCGATTTTGACGAAATCAAAGGCCAGCAAAAGGCCAAAAGAGCGCTCGAAGTCGCTGCCGCAGGAAATCACAGCGTCCTGATGAGCGGACCTCCCGGAACCGGCAAAACAATGCTGGCATCCCGCTTTCCCGGAATATTGCCGCCCATGACGGAAGACGAGGCAATCGAATCAGCCGCCATTTCATCCGTGACCGGCAAATTTCAGGCGTCCCAATGGAAAACCCGCCCCTTCCGCTCGCCGCATCATACCGCATCTGCCATTGCCCTGATCGGTGGCGGTGGTTCACCCCGGCCGGGTGAAGTTTCACTTGCACACAGAGGCGTTTTGTTTCTGGATGAATTGCCCGAATTCGACCGCCATGTTCTGGAAGTTCTGCGCGAGCCGCTTGAATCAGGCCATATCGTCATTTCCCGTGCAGCGCGACAGGCCGACTTTCCTGCACGTTTCCAGCTGATCGCAGCCATGAATCCCTGTCCGTGCGGATATCTCGGCCATCCATCCGGAAAATGTCACTGCACACCGGATGCCGTTGCCCGATACCAGCGAAAAATATCCGGTCCCCTCCTCGACCGGATCGATATCCAGATTCAGGTCAATGCCCTGAAACAGGAGGAATTGTCCAGACAAGCGCCCGGAGATTCATCTGCAACCATTGCCAAACGGGTATGCGATGCATATCGCATTCAGCTCGAACGACAGGGCAAAGCAAACAACCTGTTGAATACAAAGGAAATCGACGAAATCTGCATGTTGGATGAATCCGGGGAAAATCTGCTGAAAGAAGCGATGAACCGTTTCATGTGGTCGGCTCGTGCGTACCACAGAATACTCAAAATCGGCCGGACGATTGCCGATTTGGCGCAAACTGTTAATATCAGACAAGAACATATTGCAGAAGCCATACAATATAGAAGAACATTACGCGAAACCTGACTTGCCAAGCTAACGTTATCTGGCTCGTCACATTTTCAGGGAGAAGATATGCTGGTGATATTCAAATCCAAGGCTGGTGCCGACATCATGATGTTTGAGGAAAACGCAAAACAGATCCTCGACCTGCTTAGTAAAGATACCGACAAAGGCATCATCACAGCAGAACAAACCGCTGATGCCATCGTGAAACTCGAAAATGAAATCGAGCGACGCAAAATGATCGAGGCTCAGGAAAAAGCCGAACGCGAAAGAATTGAAAAAGAAGAACGGGAAAAGAAGGAAAGGGAAAAAGAAGAAGGGAAAGAAGAAGACGATGAAAAAGAATCTGAGAAAGACAGAAAAAAAGTAGTCGTCAAACCTGAACCTTCGGTCAGTTTTTCCGCACGGACGTACCCTTTTCTTCAATTGTTAAAGGCTGCCGACAAGAAAAAGAAAGATATTTACTGGGGCGTTCAAACGTAAAAAACGCATAAATGGGTTTCAAACGGGCCAGTTTGGTGTACGCTACGATATCTTTTGATCTGTTTGGCAACATTTTTGTAAAATAGTCAAAAGACTATTGCACAACCTGACGGGCCCGACGAATGATTTTCAGAAATTTGACCAAATACAAATCCCTTTTATCCTTTTTTCTCATTGCATCACTGGCTTCCATATTGACGGGCTGTGCGCGCCCCAATGACGAAGATATGGTGATAATGCTGTCCGACGCCTACAAGTGCAAATGGATCAAGGTTGACGATTACCAAAAAACCGACTCCCTGCCCGGCCTGTGGACGTATGTCGCCCAATATGAATTCAACCTGACTTTCGCCGATGGCGAAGCTGGCGCCATAAGATTCATGAAGGGACTCTACAACACCGTTCCGGGTGAAACAGACTGGCAGAAAGTACTTCAAAACCCGAATGCCCGCGCCTATATTCGCGACAATTGTACGCCACCCGCCCAGAAAATCATGGAACAGATTGCCATCCAGTCATACATGCAGCTGGCGGACAAGAAAAATGCCACTGTGAAAATTCCTTTGTCCATTCCTCTTTCCGGGTGGGCTGAAACGACTTCCGGCCGTGGTGGATGGACAATGGATATGCGGCGCGACAAAGTCAAGGAAATCAAGGTCTGGTCTGAACCGGTCAAACGGGCAGTTCTGACTTCGAAAATCGTATCAAAAGAAAAGAAATAAAGCTTTTCGTCCAGTCTACAATCGCCCGCTTTTATCGATATCCAGCATAAAAGCAGGCGGTTCTATTTTGTGGCCCAGCACTATCACCTTGAACAATTCCCCCATTTCAGCTGGCGAGAGCAGCTTTTGAATAGCCTGCAATTTTCCCGCACGGCTGTTGTCCGACTCTGCCGAATCGTTTGAAAGCAAATCCAATAAACCCGAAGCCAGCAGAAACGAAGACTGGCTGGCATAACCAATCACATCGACTCCATGATCGGTCGCGGTTTGCGCTACCTCTGTAAAATTGACATGAGCCGTGACATCCTGCAAACCCGGCAGGAAGAAAGGATCACTGTGGGTCCTGTGCCTGAAATGGCACATCAACGTACCGTTATTTCTGTCCGGATGATAATATTCATGGGTCGGAAATCCATAATCAATCAGGATTGCCGCTGCGCAAGTGCTTCTGGCCAGCATTTCCGAAAGCGTTTTGATGAATCCATGAGCATGGATATGCACTTCCGTCAGATAGCCAACCGGCAGATTTACATCGTCAGGAATATTTTGATGGATAATATCGACGAGAGCCCCTTCACAAGGTATGTCAGCCAATACCAACCGATTCTCACGGACAGATACACCCGTTTCATACCAGCCGCTCTCTTTCTTTTTGACCAGATGAACCGGCATCGCATCCAGCACTTCATTGGCGAGCACCACTCCGTCAAATCGCTCTGGCAGGACCTCCAACCACTCTACGTTATGGAATCCTGACAAGGTTTTCTCCTGTCTTTGGCGCAATTCGGAAGACAGTTCAAGAATCCGGTATTTTTCGAATTGGATACCGGCACCGGCCAAAGCCGTCAAAATATCGAACGCCAGTTTTCCCGTTCCTGCACCCAGTTCAAGAATATTCCCTCCCGTCTGCCTTAACAAAGGGATCATTGCCTGTGCCAGCGTACGGCCATACAAGTCCGTCATTTCAGGAGCCGTCGTGAAATCCCCCGCTTCTCCCAGTTTCACCAGAGGGCCACTGTAATATCCCAGAACCGGGGTATACAGAATCTGCTGCATGTAGTCGGCAAACGATATCCATCCGGATTTTTCTCCGATATCGGTCACAATCCGCCTTTCAAGTGAAGCGGACAAGGCCTGTAAATCCGGGGAAATGTCTGATGGATTCATGATTCACTATGAAAAACAGAAGGTCAATTGCAGAATCTGCCGAAACGAATCCGACAATCAGGAGATATAACTTTACCCTCTATCATAAGGTAATATGATGCAATCGTTTATGATTCACGTACAATTTCATCATTCGTTCAAGGCTCAAACCTGATATCAGGCATGACTGAAAAAAGACAAAAAATCGCTATCGTAACCGGCGCAGCACGCCGGATCGGGCGGGTTATAGCCCTGACTCTCGCCAGACAGGGTTGGGATGTCGCCGTCCACTACCGGTTCTCGGAAACCGAGGCGATTGAAACCGTAGAAGATATCCGGAAAATGGGAAGACGTTCTGTCGCACTCCATTGCGACCTGACCGACGAGGTTGCCGTCAACCAATTGCTGAACCGCGTTCGCGAATCATTGGGAACGCCTGTCTGCCTTGTCAATAACGCTTCCGTTTTCGAACACGACAGTGTGACCGATTTTTCGGCACATGCCCTCGATTTTCACATGCGCACAAACCTCACCGCGCCTGTCCTGTTATCAAGAGCCTTGTATGCGATGACCCCGGACAGTTGCCAATCCGTCGTCATTAACCTGCTTGACCAGAAACTGGACAATCTGAATCCGAGTTTTCTGTCCTACACCTTGTCGAAAGCGGCGCTGAACACAGCCACGACCTTGCTGGCACAGGAACTGGCGCCCAGACTGCGCGTTGTCGGCATTGCGCCAGGCATTACACTTGTTTCAGGCGAACAGACGGAACAGGATTTCAGGATCGCCCACAAAAACACGCCTCTGGGCCGCTCCAGCACACCGGAGGATATCGCCTCGACCGTCTGTTTTGTCGCCAGTTCCCCGGCCATAACCGGAACCACCATCGTTGTCGATGGCGGACAACATTTAATTCCCCTCTCGCAGGATGTCATGTTTGTCGCTAAAATGAGCGCACAAAACAATTCGTAAACTCATGCATACTCTTCTTCACCCAAAACTCAAAGATTGCCGTCGCCTCTTTTTGCACAACTATGAAGTCCCCGTCAAAATCGGCGTTTATGATTTCGAGAAAAAAGGCGCACAGCGTCTGTTGATCAACGTCGACCTGTACATCCCGCTGGCGATATCGACCCCAGTCAACGACCAGCTCGGCGAAGTGGTCGATTATTCGTTCATTCGTGACACGCTGTATGAACGCACGTCGAAAGGCCACATCAATCTTCAGGAAACCCTGTGTGACGACCTGGCGAAAATGCTGCTCTCTCATCCGCAGGTCATGGCAGTGCGCGTTTCCACCGAAAAGCCGGATGTTTATGAAGATTGCGACAGTATCGGTGTCGAAATCTTCCGCTTCAAAAACGAAAACTGACCCTCATTACATTCGGGCGGAAAAATGGTGACACGCAGGCAATTTTTGAGAGTGGGATTTGAAAACAACAAGCTCACGAAACGGCTTTACCGGGAAGTCGGCAAGGCGATCGGCGACTTTAACCTCATCGAGGAAAACGACAAGGTCATGGTCTGTGTGTCGGGGGGTAAAGACAGTTTCGCCCTACTCGACATTCTGGTCGTGCTCCAGTCGAGAGCGCCCATCCACTTCGATATCATTGCCGTCAATCTTGACCAGCAGCTTCCCGGATTTCCGACCGACATTCTTCCCGCCTATCTGGAAAAAAAACAGGTGCCCTATCACATCGAAGTACAGGACACGTACAGTATCATCCAGCGCCTGATACCGGAAGGCAAGGCAGTCTGTTCACTCTGTTCACGGCTTCGCAGGGGCATTCTCTATAAAGTCGCCAGTGAACTCGGCGTGACAAAAATCGCACTGGGACACCATCGTGACGATGTGCTCGAGACTTTTTTCCTGAACCTGTTTTTCGGTTCAAAGCTGAAAAGCATGCCTCCCAAGCTGAAATCGAAAGACGGCAAACATATCGTCATTCGCCCATTGATCAACGTAAAAGAAAACGATCTGGAAAAATTTGCACAAATGCAGCAGTATCCTGTTTTTCCGAAAAACCTGTGTGGGGCAAAAGAAAACATGCAACGCCAGCATATCAAATCCATGCTGCGCGACTGGGGCAAACGGTATCCCGGCAGAATCGAGAATATCTTTTCATCCCTGTCCACCGTCGTTCCAGCCCATTTGATGGATAAAAATCTTTTCGATTTCAACCAGCTGAATACGGATCCGGCGGATGAGGATGACGCTTTCTGATTTTCAGAAACCGTAACCTGTCAGTTCTTTCTCACTTTTTTCAGAAGCGCCGTCGTTGATCTGTCGAACTCGAAAGCAATCGCCTCGACCTTTCCACCGTAAGCAAGTACTTCCTTACCTTCCGGAATGGCACTGACGTTGTAATCGCCGCCTTTGGCGTAAATATCGGGCTTGCATTCGCGGACGATTTCCTGTGCTGTATCTTCATCGAATGCGACAACGGCACTCACCGATTCCAGCGCAGCCAATACTGCCATCCTGTCCTCACAGGAATTGACTGGCCTGTCATCCCCCTTGCCCAGTCTTTTCACGGAGGCATCCGTGTTGACGGCAACGACAAGCGAAGCGCCCAATTCCCTTGCCTGCGCAAGATACGTGACATGTCCACGATGCAGGATGTCGAATACCCCATTGGTCAGAACCACCGGTTTTGGCAAAGTGCCGATTTTCGAATTCAAGTCAGACCGGTTCCAGATTTTTTTATAAAAAGGTGCCATGAGAAAAACTGTAAGGATGATCACTTTACAGCCGTTATTTCTTTTGTTGAACGAAAAGAAAGGCTGGCTGTCTTAAACTGGTTACGCAAATTTTGATGAATCCATACTCAAAGTCGCTATCTTCCGTTTGTTTCCTTTTGTTTCAGCCATCGACTTTTGATCTGTTTTCATTCATATTGTCTATATCATAAGCCAATCGTGAGTTTGAAATGAAAAGTTTCCGTCAAATTGTTGTCTGGCTGTGTTTGTTGACAGCGGCATCCGTCACCAGTGCTGCCACTCTCCAGACTGCAAAAAACGTCAATATCCCACCCTCTGTCGATCTTTCATATGCCGTTTCGACCCAGTATAACGGCTTAAACATCAACGGAAACTCGTCCATTCAATGGAAACCCGGCAAACAATCCTATACCCTGCAGACAGAAACGCGCATCGGATTGCTTGGCAAAATTATGGAAGCCACCAGTACCGGACAAATTGGTCCCAAAGGCCTCATGCCGGAAAAATATGTGGAAAAACGTTTGCGTAAAGCCTCGATGGCAACGAATTTCAACCGTATTGAAAATACCATTGCCTATCCGTCCGGAAGCACCAGCAAATTGATGGACATGACACAAGATCGTGCCAGCGTAGTCTGGCAACTGGTTTCGGTCGCCCGGGCCAACCCTGATAAATTCATCATGAATTCAAACTGGACATTCAACGTTGCAGGGAGCAGCAAAACAAGTCCATGGGTATTCAAAGTCGTCAAAATCGGCGAGCTTTCAACCCCGATGGGCCAGATCAAAACAGTCCAGCTGACACGGAAAGACGGAGGGCAGCAAACCAGCGTCTGGCTGGCACCGGAAAATAACTGGTATCCAGTCCAAATTCTACTCATCGAAAAAAACGGAACGCAAATCAAACAGACAATCAGGAAAATTACACCAATTTAAGCCTTTATCCAGACAGGATTGCGATTCTAGTCAAATTTAAAATCATAGAGCAAATCGACAGCTGTCACCGTCCCGGTTTGTCCGACCAGAGACAGGCGTCTGGAAATAATGTAGCGTAACTTGATCAGGTTGGTCGCTCCGGTAAGGCCCTGCTCATAACTCAGGTAAAGACGTGACGATATCCGCTTGCTCAAAGTCAGCACCGTTTCTTCCAGATCAGGAGACGAAGAGAAGCCGATATCGTCCAGTCCAATTGTGCTGGCAATCTTCGATGGAAGGCCGCCTGACTGCTCCGAACTCAAAATGGCTGCGGCGGCGGCAGCAATCGCGGCACGCTGCTGACCATCGCCATTTTCACCACCGCCATAGCCCAGTACAAGCCATGACAGTTTTTCCGTGTCGGAAACTTCCGGTGTCGAAACAAGTTTGACCCTTGGCGACTGCGCCGTTCCCTTGACGGAAACACCTACCTCGACGGAATCGTCTGTATCCGGTACTTCACGAACAGCCAAAATGTCCAGTGTCGGGTTTTCAACCGGCCCGGAAAATGTGATCTGCCCCTGTTTTATCGCCAGCTTCTGCCCAAACGCGCTGTATGAGCCGTCCACGGTATTGATGGTCCCGAAAACACGCAAACGGTTATCCTGTGCCGATATAGCCTGAATTTGCCCCGTCAGCCTCGTATTGATCCCTTTGCCTTTCAGGAAGAATTTGTCACCCAGATTGGCTTTCAGATTGAATCGCAAAGGAATCGGCTTGTCTGCTTTTTTTCCCGGCCGCCCCAGAACAACGACATCCTTGCTGTATGTGACATTATTGGAATCGGTCAGAACAATCATTGCCCGATTGACATACCAGTCGCCGATCAGTTGGAGGCGATCCTTGTCCAGCGAGAAATGTCCCTGTCCGGTAATGGCCAGTTGCCGGTCAACGTTTGACAAGATCAGCAGCTTGTCCGTTTTGAACTGGAGATTGGTACTGATCTGTCCATTTTTGAGTTGAACTCCGCCTGTAAGCTGCAAATTGCCCTCAGGACCGTAAATGATCCCTTTCTGGATTTGTACCTGATTACCGTTTAAAACAGCCGCCAATTCGCCTTTGGAAAGATTGACGCCCATACTGAGCCAGTTAACTGCCAAATCTTTTCCATTCAGGCTGCCCGACAGACGCGGATTACCCAATGTACCATTGGCGTTAATCGCCATGTTCAGTGAACCCTTCAGTTCCATATCGGGCTGCCCGGTCAAAGGCCCCAGCCATGCAATCGAAGGGATATCCGCCTGCACCGACAGTTGCAAGGGACTTTGGCCGGAAACACTCCAGTTTCCATTTTGTTTGCCCAGCCGGGTCATCCCTTTGGCCTGAATCGTGCCAGCCTTTTCGCTGACAATCTGCGCATTGAAATTAACGCTGTTTCCGGAAAGAAGCACTTGTATGTCGAATGTGCCAAGTCCGAGCTTGATACGATTGTCGCCCAGTAAAGTCACATCGCCTTTTTCACGGTAAAGATGGAATTTTCCGTTCAATGTCCTGTCGGCTTTCAACGACCAGTCTGCCCCTAGCGTCAAATCGCTCCTGACAGTATTTTTCGAGTCTGGCGATAACGCCAGCAAATAAGCCAATGGAATGCCACGGGCATTCCCTGTCGTTTCAAGCTGGGAACCACGCTTGATCAGGGATTGAACCGTCAACTGTCCATTGGGCAACTGCAACACCAGATTTTTCAGCGAAAAACCGTCAGGCCCTACGCTGAGCGGAACGGACGAGTCAAGCGTAAAAGCCATTTTTCCCTTGTTTTCAAGGGTTTCCAGCTTGCCTTGCCAGACATTATTCCTTCCAAGACCACCAGAGGCTTTCGCCGTCATATCGAATGACTCGTTTTTCGCTGTCAGCCTTATTACATGCGACCTGAGAGTCCCGTTCACTTCCCCATGAACCAGCTCCCATTTATCCGTGCCGATCAGTGCATCATCCAGACGGACATCGGCATTGATCCGGTCATTCAGGTCCATACCGAATTCAAGTTTTGCCTGAATCTTCCGAGCACCATACTGGCCCATTACAAGAACGTCGTTTCCTTCGAGATTCATGCTGGCCCGAAGCGAATTCAAGGCTCCGGTCACTTCGCCTTCACCAGTAATACTGCCTTTGTATCCCTTACCGAAAATACCAAGATCAGGCGCATTCAATCTCCATGACAGGCGATCCCCGAAGCGTCCCAGATTTCCCGAGGCACGAATCGAATTCACTCCCAGTGCCAGTGATATCTCGGCATTGCGAACCTCTTTGTCTTTTATGCGGAAGCTGCCTTTTCCGGATAATGGCTGGTTGAACAGGCGGCTTGGCAAAAAGCTGTACCGGATGTCAATATCAGGTTCTGGCTTCAGATGTCCCGAAGCATCAAAATCCAGATTCAGATCGGATTGCGGGAAACGACCGAAAGCAGCAAAGTTGAAACGGTTGACCTTGCCTTTGAATTCAAAGTCCTGTGGTTCCTTCAGATCCAGCTTGCCATTCATCCGCATTTCGCTTTGATCGGCCTTGAGTAGCACTTCTTCAAGCGTAATCAGGTCTTCCACCTTCGTGACTCGCGCATTCAGCCTGATCCGTGCCTCTTCCAGCTGGACGAGAAACTGCTGTTTTTTATCCTCGTCGACAAAAGCAATTTTCCCTGCGACATGAGTTGGCCGTATGTTCGAATAAATCTCATGAAAGTCGAAACGGGAAGTTTTTAATGTCGCTTCAGTTTTTTCAGCCGAAAACTGTCCTTTTCCGGTAAATTGTCCCGCCTTGCCCATATCCAGCAACACATCATCTAACACGACGTTTTCGACATTGCCCCCGATTTTCGCTTTCACGGTATGGATGGGCAAATAATTCCCGTCAAAAGGTCCCGGTTTCAAATTATCCACAAAAACCGTACCTTTCAGTGTTTTGTCTTCGTGTGCGGTGACATGAATTTCCGCATTGAACTGCGCCTGTGGCCAGCTTGATTCGATTCTGGATGGATCAATACCTTTTGCGCTTAAATGGGCAGACTGGAAAACAAACGGGGCAAAAGGTGTGACAACAGCCTCCAGTTTCGCTTTCGCGTCGTAACCATCCAGATTTCCGGAAACATACAGATTGTTCAGGTCGCCACCCAACTTGAGGCTGGCTGCCGCTTTCGCCAGTTCATTATCGAATTGCAGTTCCCCTCTGATTTTGAACGGCTGCACGGTTTCCAGATCGACATTGATGGCTGCATTGCCAAACGGACTGTCGAAGCCCAGATTCTTCAACTCCCAAATATTCCTGTCTGCTGTCAGTGAAAAATGGACGTCTTTCAACTCAACCCCGACTCCCATGCTCGACACGGAAATGGAATCGACGTTCACCCCGGAAATCATAATGGCTACGGGAGGAGCCAGTGACTGCGGCAATTTGAAAGGTTCGTCAGACGACTTTTTAAGGTCGATAGCCAGTTTGGACGCCGAAATCTTTCCGATGTCCAGTTGCCCATGCAACAATTGCCAGGGTTGCCATTCAAATTGCAGATCGGTTATGTCAATATCGCGTTCAGGACTGGTATAACTGATTTTTTCAATTTCGAATGAACTTGCCAGCGTCCCGCTTACCCCCTGTATTTCAATATTGCCGCCACTTGCCTGTACTACCCTCTGAACAATCCATTGCAATGTCCACTCCTGACTGACGAGCCATAACAGCCCTCCTACAAAAAGGAATGGAACAAAAATAAAAAGTAAAAGCCGACGTCGCATCAGAAGGTAAATCCCAAAGAAAAGTGAAGCCTGAATTCCTTGCTTCTTTCACCATATGCCAGATCAATACCGATAGGACCCGCAGGACTTCGCCAACGGCCGCCGATACCATAGCCGAAAGCGGGGTCCAGTTCTTTTATCGTATCCCCTGCATTACCGGCATCGACAAAAAACGCGACCCCCCAGTTTTTGATAAAGTAGTATTGGTATTCGACACTCGCAACAGCGAGGTAACGCCCGCCAACGACAGCACTGCCGTCTTTGACACCCAGACTTTCATAGGCGTAACCGCGAACCGACTGGTCACCGCCTGTCCTGAACAGGACAGTGGACGGGATACCTTCCTTGCCGTTGGAGCCAACCGCACCCAGCTCCCCACGGAGAATAAGTTCTCCCTTCTCTCCGATCGGTTGAAAATGGATGCCCTTCATATACCCGCGTACAAACGATTTATCGGTCAGGACAGGTTCTACCGCACCGCCGATTTGCGCCTCAAAGGCATACCCTTTCGTCGGCGCCAGCCGGTTATTCAGACGCCGTGTAATGATCCCGAAGGTTAACGGCAATGCCTGACTTTTTTGATACGACTGTCCCGTAATACGATTGTTTTCATTGAGGTATTGCAGGGACAGGTATTGTTCAAGCCGTTGTTTACCCCATGCACGCCGGTAATTGGCACCGACAAGCCGGGTATCTTCCCCTTCGA
>JAHYZB010000036.1:30679-75676 GCA_019424645.1 Oxalobacter formigenes | reverse complement strand
GGCGCCGGTAATGCCTCGCATGACAAAGAGACTCAAAGTCCAGATGACGACGGAAGCCAAAAGTACCGCTTCCCATGTATTGCCCCCTGCGAAGTAAGGAGGAAAGAAATAGTTCAGGGCATCCATCAACAGAACGGCATAACCGACATTACCGAATGCAGTTGACATCCAGTATCCCCACGCGATCAGAAAACCGACGAGTTTGCCGAACCCTGCCCGGGAATACATGTAAATTCCCGAGGTCATATCAGGTCGGACGTCTGCGAGCACCTGAAATGTTCTTGCAAGAAAGAAAATTCCCGAAATGGTCACGCCCCATGCAATGAGAACAGCGCCCAGAGCGGCTGACTGGGCCATGTTTTGCGGAATATTGAATACTCCGCCACCGAACATGGCACTGACGACAAGAAGGGTCATGGCAAGGACGCCTAACTGTTTTTTGGCATTCCCTGCTGTACTCACATTAACGTCTGGAGCATTATTCCCTGTGTTGCCGGAAGATGAATCCGCCATAATTTCTCCTTAATTGACATATTTTCAAACCTAAAGAAAAAGACAAGCGAACCGTTGCATGAGTTCCTTTTTTTCGAGTGTAAAAGGCGGATATCAGTAACAAGTGGTCATTTGATAAATGAACGTCATATATGGGGGTTATTCCGGCTTTTTTTTGTGTATTCTCAAATCAGCCGGTATAAACCAGAGGCAGTTTTCCAGTAAACAACATCCAGAGAGCAATAAGTGCCATGACAGCTAGTGCGACAGCGATAATGAGTTCGATTTTTGTGAAAACGGGTTCATTTGGCGCCTTTTCCTTGCGTGCCCACATGAAGATAGCAAGCCCGATTGCATAAATGAACGTACCTGCCAGCAAATATTGCAATCCTGCTGAATAAATGAGCCATATCCCATACAGGGTTGCTGTCACACTGACAACAAGAGACATTCTTGCACTATAGATGGCTTTTTCAGGATACTGCTTCGTCCAGATCAGTTTCCATAAATAAGCTGCAGAGCCGATGTAAGCAGGTAAAATCACCACTCCCGTAATGGAGAGCATGACATTCCACGCATTATTTGCGAAATAGACAAGAAGCATGGCAAGTTGCATGATGATAGCTGAAACCCAAAGAGACACAGAGGGGACGCCATTGGCATTGGTCCTGGCAAATACTTTCGGGAATGTGCCGTCTTTTGCGCATGCCCATGGCAATTGGGCAACGAGTAATGTCCAGACAAGCCATGAGGTCAACAGTGCGATCACTATACCCAGATTGATGACGACTTCGCCCCACGTGCCGACGATTCGTTTCAGGATTGCGGCGGTGGAAGGCGGTGCAAGAGTCGCAAGTTCACCCTGTGACATGAATCCGAAAGGTAGAACGGAAACAAAAACATAGAGTACGGAAACGATCATAAAACCCAAAATGGTAGCGCGGCTTACAGTCCGGGGTGTGGCTTTGTCGGACATCACGACAGCCCCTTCGATACCGATATACATCCACAACGTGACCAGCATCGTGCTTTTGATCTGCGTGAAAATATCGTCAAGAGGCCTGTCGTGCAGAGTTCGATTACTGAAATGTCCCCAGAAGTCCGATCCGAAAAGATGTCCCCGGAAACTGAAGTATGCTGTAATGAAAATGAACAGGATGATTGGAACAAATTTGGCAATCGTGCCGATATTATTTATTATGGAAGCGGTTTTCACACCCTGCAATACAAAAATCCGGAGTGACCAGATGATGACAGAGGCCACGACGATAGCCTGTCAGGTATTTCCTCCGGCAAAATAAGGTGGAAAAAAGTAGTTGACAGCATCCATGAGCAAAACAGCGTAACTGACGTTTCCGAATGCAACTGACATCCAGTAACCCCACGCCATAAGAAAACCAACCATCTTTCCAAAACCGGCACGGGAATACATGTAAATGCCTGACGTCATGTCTGGACGGACCTCGGCAAGTATCTGAAATGTTCTTGCGAGAAAGAAAATCCCAAGGATGGTTATGATCCACGCTATAAGAATGGAGCCAAGAGCTGCAGATTGCGCCATGTTCTGGGGAATATTGTAGACTCCGCCTCCAAACATGGCACTCACCACAAGAAGCGTCATCGCCAGCACACCCAGTTGTCTGTTGGAGTTAGCCGGTAAAGAACTGTTTATTTCCTGCGAATTTTGAGTCTTGTCAGATGATGGATTTGTCAAAATAATCCTTTCCCGTATGAGAGCAACTATTTATAGACTGACTGATGCTTTTGTTAGTTCCGTTTGTATTTTTATTGTGTAGACAAGAAGCTTATGTTTCGGGTGAAAATGTTGGCAAGCCATATGGTTTGTAACTGGAAAAGGGAAGAATTTCTTTTACGCAAGACGCGCGATGTCATGCACTGACGGCGGAATGTGGCGTCAGGTCGTCCTTTTTCGTGGTTGGTAAAGATATCAGGCGCGTCAAGCAGCTTTTGATCTGTCCTGATGAGAAACAAAAGACAAACAAAAAACCCGTCACATCCATGGGAGATGACGGGTTCGTTGCTTTCTCTTACTACTAAAATGAATTCTGGCGGAGATGAAGGGATTCGAACCCTTGATACGAGTTTTGGCCCGTATGCTCCCTTAGCAGGGGAGTGCCTTCGACCTCTCGGCCACATCTCCATGCTGTTAATTACTCAAATCACAGCAGAGTGCATGATGATATCTTTTCATTCGCCTTCGGTCAATGGAGCACTGGCAATTTTGAAGGGTTCATTCCTCTTTTGTATTGAATTTGTGTCAGGATTGCTTTTTTGGTCAAAAGAAAGCCTGTCATGCTTCGGATTGTTCGGTTATTTTCATCCTTTTTTCAGTTTTTGGTTTGAACTGTTTATCGCTAATGCGGAATTTGGTTCTTCGATCTCCCATCATGTCACGCAACTCCTTGATGGAGAGATCACTGATTTCCTGCATGCGAATGAGCAAAGACGCGCCTACGGGTAAACGGCCGTGACGGATCTTGCTGATGACAGGTGGAGCCACTTCCAGTGCACGTGACAGGGCGGCATCATTTTTCAGATTGAGCTTTTTTATCATACCGGTCAACAGATTGTTCGGATCGTATTTATCTGGTTTGCTGGTATGCTTTTCATAGCGTTGTTTGTAACTTTCATGCCCGCTTTTCATCGATCATCTCCTTGCTTGTCTGAAAATAAGTTAATTTTCGACAATTTAAAAGATGTCATTTTGATAATAATCAGATAAAGTAATGATGTGTACCCCTTCCGGATTGGAAAGAATCCGCAAGTGTGGTTTTGATTATGAACAATAGTCTTTTTGTTTTGTACGTAATGAATTTCGCGTACTCAAAATAAAAGCGTGTTACCAGGACTCGTCCAGAATGGAATTTGTATTGTTTATCTTATTGGGATACATTTATAAATAATTTTCAGTCATTAAGGACTAATTAAACGGAAAATCCGGATTTTGACGCATGGATTAGCATTAAAGTGGAATGTGTATGCTCTTTAATGATGTATTTGGACCTTTAATGACTAAATCCATTCTTTTTTGTACCGGAGTTTCAGGAAGTTACTTTATAATCCAGAGACTTTTTTTGCTTAAAGCTATGCCAAGTTTTTAAGCTGTGTTAGCCTTGACGAATGTTATTGTCTAGTATCTCGATAGATAAAATAGTTTGAAAGGGGATGCGCACTAAATAATTTTGCCAGTCAATATTCAACTATGGCATAACATTATTTATTATATTTAAAAATGTAACTTGACCTGAAGTTATCAGGCCAAGTTACGTTCGACTCGTTTGTCCCCTTAAAGTCGAATGCTAAAAAATCAAATATGTTTAACAAATATGGAACCAAACATATTTTAAGTGTATCGAAGTGTATTGTAAAGGGTGATTTCCCAATTTTTATTCTTCAATAGAATCAATATGTTTTGAGTCTATCTGATTTTTTAACTGTTGTGAAGTGTTTTGTGAGTGTATTGATCGTTTTGTTCATTAGAGACAACTATTTCTATGAAGATTTTATTCACAGCTGCTGAAATTGCACGAATACGTCTGCCTGGTTTGCCAACGACCAAATCGAGTATTTTGTCCAGGGCAGCTAAAGAAGGCTGGCGTTACGAAGAACAATATGGAATCGGTGGAATACGTAAAGTTTTCGAGATACCTGAACATTATCTGGTTTTGGCTCATGGAGAAACGGCCGGTATTGCTGCTTATCAAAAAGCTGAACGGTACAAGGTTAAAAGAACAGGAACTGAAAACGATATTTCCGGCTCCGTTAATACAGCCAAATTGACAGCTGCCGCTCAGGTTGTCGAAAAATGGGATTCCGAAGAAAAAATAGGAATGAGTGCGGACAAAAAGAGCACAATCATTGCCATTTTTTATAAAATTCTAATGGATGGCTGTGATACAGCTGATTTGTCCCATTTGCTGAAAGAACTGTCCGGTACTTTGAAAGACAGGTAGAACCGGTAGTCTTTTCCCGATGACCTGTTTATTCAGGTGTTTTCCCTGTCTGGAATCCTGATCAGTGGCTTTTCGGCACAGGCCTGTCTTGTTTTACATGATTGAGTTTTTAATCGGAATACTTTAATTGTTTTCCTGAATCAGTTCAATTTTGTAACCATCGGGATCTTCCACAAAAGCGATAACGGTGGTGCCTCCTTTGACAGGGCCCGGTTCACGGGTAATTTTTCCTCCTTTTTCACGAATACGATTGCACGTCGCAACAATATCGTCTGCCGAAAGAGCGATGTGTCCGTATGCTGTACCCATTTCGTATCCGGATGTACCGTAGTTGTATGTTAATTCGAGTTCAGCTTGTTCAGGGTTGCTTTCATACCCGAGGTAGGCAAGGGTATATTTATATTCCGGGTTGTCTTTTGTCCTGAGCAGTTTCATGCCCATTGTATTGGTATAGAAATCAATGGAACGATTGAGGTCGCCAACTCGCAACATGGTATGAAGAAAGCGCATGATATCTCCTGTATGGTCTGGTAATGAATTTCTTATGGCTTTTATTGTAAAAGATAAGTGATCTTTGTAAACGGTTATGCCTCACACTTTTATTTTCTGTCAGCCAGATTTTCGGGTTTGTCAAAAAGTGAAAATAGTGAGGGCGACTGTAGATGCAATTGTTTTCGGGCATTTTTATAGTCGGGGTAATACCTTGCCACGATATTCCAGAATTGCTGGCTATGATTCATTTCAAGGCAATGCGCCAGTTCATGAATGGCGACGTAATCGATGAGAGAGACATCACAATGGACAAGTCTCCAGTTCAGCCTTATGTGACGTCTGGCAGTACAGGAACCCCATCTTGTGCGGGCATTTGACAGGGAAAATGATGTAAAGGAGATATTCATGCGTTCGGCCTGAAGTTCAAGCCGTTTTACAAGGATTGTTCCGGCTTGTTGCATGAGCCAGTTTTTCAATGTCGAGTCGAATGGTTTGCCATTGTCGGGCAAATGAACGATGAGTCTGCTGTTTTCGATTTTGAAAACGGTTTTTTTTGTTGTTCCGTCAATCGTTTGAAGTGACAGTTGGTTACCCAGAAACGGAAGGAGCGTGCCATTTTTCCATTCTGCCGGAGTCATTTTCGAAGGCTTGCTAAGGCGGTAGAAGTCCAGTTTGGAAAGAATCCATTTCTGTTTTTCGATAATGGCGTTTTCAATCGAATACTGGCTGCTCCTTTTTGGCGCGGTCACCCGCAATCCTGTCTCGTTGACCAGAAAACCGATGGAACGGCGAGCCGATCGCCGAAGCTTATAAGTGATTGCTCTTCCATTCAGAGATATGGTTTTTGTAAGATCGACGCTGTTTGTATCGATTCGTGTTTTTCCGGAGGAGGGTAACGAACGGCCTGTCAATCCGGTTGATTTTCCACCGAATATTCTGGTCAGGAAACGATCGAACAAATCCTTTTGCATGCGACGGGGCCGGTATACGGGTGTTATGACTCGTTTGAAGTGTAGATGTCGGGTGATATCCGGTGCATCTCGCTTTCAATCCAGTTTTCGACTTCTTTCATCAGTTCATCCGCTGTTTTGCCGACGGGTGAGATGGCCTTGCCTATGGAAACTGTTATCAGTCCGGGTTTTTTGATGAATGAATTTCTGGGCCAGCATTCTCCGGCATTTAGTGCAATGGGAACGACGGGTGCGCCGGATTCCATGGCCAGACGTGAACCTCCATTAAGGTATTTTCCTTTTTTGCCTGCGGCAGTACGGGTTCCTTCAGGAAAGATGACTACCCATTGTCCGTTCTTCAGGCGCTGGCTTCCTTTCCTGGCGAGCTGTCTGATGGCGGAAACGCCCTGACTTCTGTCGATCGGGATATTGCGCATGAGTGCAAGTGCCCAGCCGAAAAAAGGAATATAAAGCAGTTCTTTCTTCAGAACGAAGGAAAGCGGTTTTGGCGCGACGGATATGAGAAATATGGTTTCCCAGGCGGACTGGTGTTTGGATAACAGGATACTCGGAACGTCAGGCAGGTTTTCTTTTCCGATAACCTGATAGTCGATACCACAGATGATTTTGGCAAACCATATCGTGATGACATTCCATCGGGTGGCGATGTAATAGCGCACGGGAAAAGGAAGCCAGATCGTCAGGAAACAGACACAGGCCCAAATCGGGGTAAATACTACCTGAACGATCCCGAAGCAGAGGGATCGCAGGAAAAGACTGATTTTACTCAATGAGTTCTCCACGACGATTCAGGGATCCGCTGTCGGTATTGTTGCGGCATTTCACGATGTTTCCTGAGAAGTTTTATCTTTTGCCTCAACTGTTTTCACCTCGCGGGTCAGCAAATGGTCTGCCACTGCTGCAAGGTTGTCGAATATAACTGTTTTGGGAGGAAGACCGCCATTTTCAAGCGTTTGTTTTCCTTTTCCGGAAAGAACCAGAATAGGGGTGCAGCCAGCCAGGAACGCGGCCTGGAGATCGCGCAGGGAGTCACCGACGGATGGAACTTCGTCCAGTTTTGTTTCGTAGCGTTCTGAAATGGAACTGAACATGCCCTGGCGCGGTTTTCGGCAATCACAGTTGTCGCTGGCGGTATGAGGGCAGAAAAAAATGGCTTCGATCATTCCACCTGCAGCCTTTACGGCAGCCTGCATCTTCTGGTGAATGGCGTTCAGGGTCATGATGTCAAAGTAACCCCGGCCGAGACCGGACTGGTTAGTCGCAACAACGACTTTGTAACCCGCCTTGGTCAAACGGGCAATTGCTTCCAGAGAACCGGGCAGGGCAATCCATTCATCCGGTGTTTTGATGAACGAATCGGAATCTTCATTAATCACGCCATCGCGGTCCAGAATAATGAGTTTCATAAACTAATCCCTGAATTAAGACGCCAGTTTGGAAATGTCGGCTACCTGGTTCATCATGGCGTGCAATTGTTTCAGAAGTGCGATGCGGTTGTTTCGCAGTTTCTGATCGTCTGCCATGACCATGACGTTGGTGAAAAAGGCATCGACGTCATCATGCAGTTGAGCCATCGTTTTCAGTGTACCAGTATAATCGCCAGCTGCAAATTTCTGATCGGCCTGCGGTTTGACTGCCGTCATGTCTGTAAACAGTTTTTTTTCACTATCTTCGACGAGAACGTCTGGCTGAACCTGTCCGGTGTTGACGTCCGATTTCTTGAGGATATTGGTAATACGCTTGTTGGCAGCGGCCAGCGATGCGGCTTCGGGCATTTCTGCGAAGGCGCGGACGGCGTCCAGTCGTTCGATCAAGTTGTCGAAACGGTCCGGATTCTGTGACAGGACGGCTTCGATTTCATCCGGTGTATAACCACGATCGCGTAAAAGTCCGCGCAAACGATCCATAAAGAAAGCGATAACGCCTTCTGTCGGATCTTTCATGGTGGCATTCGTTGAAAGGATGCCAACCGTTTCGTCGAGAACTTCATGCAGGGAGAGGGGCAGTTTTTTCTCGATAAGGATACGCAGGAAACCGAGAGCGTGACGTCGCAAGGCGAACGGATCCCGGTCTCCGGTCGGCTGCAGGCCGATTCCCCAGATGCCGACCAGTGTTTCCATTTTGTCGGCTAGCGCGATGACCGTTCCGGTTGCCGTTGCTGGCAGCACGTCTCCGGCAAATCGGGGCATGTAATGTTCCTGTGCCGCCAAAGCGACTTCTTCAGGTTCACCATCATGACGGGCGTAGTAGGTTCCCATGATGCCTTGCAGCTCAGGGAATTCACCAACCATTTCGGTCAACAGGTCGGCTTTGGCCAGCTGCGCTCCCCGGTCGGCAAGCTGTTTGTCGTATCCGAGCTTTTCGGCGATGAAAACGGAGAGCAGTCTGACGCGAGCCATGCGTTGTGCCAGTGTGCCGAGCTTGTTGTGGTAAACGACGTTGGCCAGTCCAGGCAGACGGTCTTCGAGTTTTTTCTTTTTATCCTGTTCAAAGAAGAACCGGGCGTCCGAGAGACGAGGGCGAACGACACGTTCGTTTCCACTGATGATCCGCTGTGGCGTATTGGTTTCCATATTGGAAACGATCAGAAAACGCGAGCGCAAACGACCGGACGCGTCTGTCAGGGCAAAATATTTCTGGTTGGTCTGCATGGTCAGGATCAGGCATTCCTGAGGGACTTCAAGGAATGTGTCTTCGAAATTGCATTCGTAAACGATAGGCCATTCAACCAGTGCGGTGACTTCGTCCAGAAGGGATTCAGGCATCAGGACTTTGTCACCTCTGGCTTTTTCGTTCAGCATCGCGCGGATGCGTTCTTTCCGGGATTGAAAGCTTGGGATGACTTTACCGCGTGTTTCGAGTGTGACGGCATAATAGTCGGCCGCCAGAATGCCGATATCCCCATCTGAAAGGAAACGGTGTCCGTGTGTAGTGCGCCCCGCAGAAAGACCCAGAAGGGTGATCGGCAAGACATTTTCACCGTGCATGGCGATGAACTCATGAACAGGCCGGACAAATTCAACGGTTTCACCGTCTGGTCGCTGGTAGGTCATCATTTTCGGGACAGGCAGGTCATGCGCCGCTTTTTCAACCGCTTTTTGCAATGCGTTTGCCAGTGGCAATCCGGCTGCAGTGTAGGTATAGAAGAAACTTTCGTTTTTGCCGTCTGGCGCTTTTTCCAGCTTGTTGATGTCGATATCCGGAATATTCAAGGCCGCCAGTTTCTTTTTCAGGGGAGCAGTCGGATTGCCATCGGCATCGAGTGCAACGTTGACTGGCAATACTTTTTGCCGAACCGTTTTGTCTGGCGATACGTCGCGAACGTCAGTAATGGTAACGGCCAGACGTCTGGGCGTTGCGTAAATGCTTGTTTTGGACGTGTCGTTTAAAAAATCTTCCTGTCCGAGACTGCTTTTGACGGTCGTGGCAAACGAGTCGGCCAGTTTCATCAACGCCTTCGGAGGCAGTTCTTCGGTCAGGATTTCAACGAGCAGGGTCTGGTTCATGTTAAAGCCTTTTGCTTTTTCTGGCGGATTTTTCCGCTCAATGATTCATACAGTACAGTTCAATGTCCGGCCTGTTTTTCCGCCTAGGCGGTTTTCCGCTGATCGCCACACATCGGGAAACCCAGCGCTTCCCGGGATTCATAGTAAGCTTGCGCAACCATGCGTGACAGGGTTCGGATGCGGCCGATATAGGCGGCACGTTCAGTAACGGACAAAGCGCCCCGTGCATCCAGCAGATTGAAGGTATGTGCCGCTTTCAGTATGTTTTCGTAAGCTGGCAGTGTCAGTTTTTCTTCAATCAGCCGTTTCGCTTCGGTTTCATAATTGCCGAACAGGGTAAACAGGAACGGAACATTGGCTTGTTCGAAATTGAAAGCGGACTGTTCGACTTCGTTCTGATGGTAAACGTCGCCGTAGGTCAGGTATTTTTTCACGCCTCTGTCAGTCCATTCTGTCCATACAAGATCGTAAACATTTTCGACGCCCTGCAGGTACATGGCGAGGCGTTCCAGACCATAGGTGATTTCACCGAGGATCGGTTTGCAGTCGATGCCCCCGACTTGCTGGAAATAGGTGAACTGGGTCACTTCCATGCCGTTTAACCAGACTTCCCAGCCGAGTCCCCATGCCCCCAGGGTCGGGTTTTCCCAGTCATCTTCAACGAAACGGACGTCATTTTGTTTCAGATCGAGACCCAGTGCGGCGAGTGAGCCGAGATACAGGTCAAGGATATCTTCAGGAGCGGGTTTCAGAACAACCTGGAACTGGTAATAGTGTTGCATCCGGTTCGGGTTTTCACCATAGCGGCCATCTTTGGGGCGGCGGGATGGCTGAACGTATGCCGCTCTCCATGGCTCCGGACCGATGGCTCGCAAAAAGGTTGCCGTATGCGAGGTGCCTGCCCCGACTTCCATATCGTATGGCTGGAGAAGGGCACAGCCTTGCTGGCTCCAGTATTGTTGAAGCGTAAAGATGATTTGTTGAAAAGTGATCATGTCCGTTTTCCTGTCCCCAAAAACCTTGGCGCATTGGGGGAATTTTTGCATAAGGAGAAATTCTAGCCGTTTTATGGGCGAAGGGGAATTGAAAGGCGGCTATTCGCCTGATTTCATGGCAGGATTGTCTGAAATTTTCAGCACAAACATAGGAAAAGCTTAAAAAGTGACAAATGGAAAAGTGGGAAGAACAAGAATGCGACAAAATCAAAACGGACACCGCAATTTGCAGAAGTTGCGGTGCCCGGCAGGTAAAAATATTATCGCGTTTCCTTATGGTAACGGGTGATGCGATCGACCTCGTTTCTGGAACCCAGAAATACCGGAACACGCTGGTGCAGTTTTTCAGGAACGACGTCTAACATCGGGATCAGTCCGTTGGTCGCTGCGCCGCCAGCCTGCTCGACGATGAATGCCATGGGATTGGCTTCGTAAAGCAGGCGGATACGGCCGCCCTGTTCGATATTGCGTTCATCAGCGGGATACATGAAGATGCCCCCACGGTTCAGAATCCGGTGCATGTCGGTGACCATCGAGGCAACCCAGCGCATATTGAAGTCTTTTTTCAGCGGGCCACTCTTGCCGGCCTGCATTTCTTCAAAATAGCGTTTGACAGGAGGGTACCAGCGACGGGCATTTGATGCGTTGATGGCATATTCGCTGGTATCTTCAGGTATGCGCATATTGGCTTGTGTCAAAACCCATGACCCCATTTCACGGTCAAGCGTGAAACAGTGAACGCCGCGGCCTGTGGTCAATATCAAGAGGGTCTGTGGGCCGTAGAGTGCGTAACCGGCAGCGATTTGCTGGCGACCTGTTTGCAGGAAATCCTTTTCATCGGCATCGACCTTGTCTTCCGGCATTTTCAGCACGGAAAAAATGGTGCCGATGGACACGTTGACGTCGATATTGCTTGAGCCGTCGAGCGGATCGAACAGAAGCAGGTAACTGCCATGCGGATAGGTCTTTGAGATCGGGTGTATGGTTTCCATTTCCTCGGAAGCCATTGCAGAGAGATGGCCGCCCCATTCATTGGATTCGAGCAGGATTTCGTTACTGAGAATGTCCAGTTTTTTCTGGACTTCGCCCTGGACGTTTTCCGTTTCGTTACTGCCCAAAATGTTGCCCAGTGCGCCTTTGCCAACAGAATGACCGATGGTTTTGCAGGCTCGTGCGACGACTTCCAGAAGCAGGCGCAATTCCTCCGGCACTGTGCCGTAACGGCGGTTTTCCTCGATCAGGTGTTGTGTCAGGCTGACTCGTTTCTGTCTCATTTCGTTCTCGTTTTTCTCGTATTTTAAGCTGACAATGTTTTATTGATGATTTCGCGCGTGTCGCGGGACAATTCCTGTTTCGAAACCTGTTGCAGGGCCTGTTCTGCCGGTTGGCGCAAAGTGGGAACGTAACGTTTGTACTGATCCATGCATCGGGCGAGCCGGGCGGCAACCTGTGGATTGATTCTGTCCAGTTCGAGCAGGTATTTCGCCCAGAATTCGTAACCGCTCCCATCTTCAGCATGAAATTGTGCCATATTGTTATGACAAAAGCCAAAGATGAGACTTCTGGCACGGTTCGGATTTCTGAAGGTGAATGCCGGATGTTCCATGAGTTCGCGTATGGATTCGATGGAAGTCGTTGGTGATGTGGATTGCAGTGAGAACCATTTGTCGATGACAAGCGGTTCGTTTTCATATTCCTTGTAGAAGTGTTCCAGCAACTCTTTCACTTCGGGCAGTTTTTGCATGCACCCTGAATGTACAAGCGATGTCAGCGCGGCCAGGCGGTCTGTCATGTTGTTGGCCTGATAGTATTGGTCGATTGCCAGCTTGCAATTGTCAGTGTTATCGAGAAGCAGCAGATAGGACAGTGCCAGATTTTTTAATGCGCGTTTGCCTGCATCCTGCGAAACCGGACGATATTCACCGTCTATCCGATTATCTTTATAGGCTTCTCGCCACTCTTTTTCCAGCGCGTTTGCAAGTGTTTTACGCATGAATTGCCGTGCCTGATGGATGGCACGAGGATCGACCTCATCCATCTTTTCCGCAATGATGGTTTCACCCGGAAGGGTCAATGCCAGTTCACGCAAGGCCGGGTCAAGAGTGATATTAGTCAATACAGAACGGAAGGCTTCGATAAATGGCCCATCCAGAGTAAGCGGCCTGTTTTCGCGCACTGCGTGGGTGAGTTCCAGCAGACGGCGCATGGCCAGCCGTTGTCCGGCTTCCCATCGATTGAAACTGTCGGTATCGTTCGAGAGCAGGTGCAACAGTTCTTCGTCCGTCTGTTCAAATTCCACAATGACAGGAGCCGAGAAGTTACGCAGGGCGGAAATGACCGGTTTTTCCGGCACATTGACCAGCGTGAAAGTCTGTTTTTCTTTTGTCAGTTCGAGTATAGAGGTATCGGATGCCTTGTCCGATCCTTTGACGCAAACAGGAATCTCCCTGCCATTCGAATCCAGCAGTCCGATGGCAACCGGGATCAGGAAAGGCTTCTTGTCGGCTTGTCCGGGTGTCGGCGGACAGGTCTGGCTTAATGTGAGCGACAAGGTTCTTTTCTGGCTGTCGTAATCGCTTTCCAGTTTGACACGGGGTGTTCCCGCCTGACTGTACCAGAGTTCGAATTGAGACAGGTCGCGACCATTCGCATCAGCCATCGCGGTCAGAAAGTCGGCACACGTCACGGCGTTTCCGTCATGACGTTTGAAATAAAGGTCCATTCCTTTTTGAAAGCCGTCCCGTCCGAGAAGGGTCTGGTACATCCGGACAACTTCCGCGCCTTTTTCATAAATCGTGACAGTATAGAAGTTATTGATTTCCTGATATGAATCCGGGCGGACAGGATGAGCCATAGGGCCTGCGTCTTCAGGAAACTGGACCTGACGGAGCGTACGCACGTCTTCGATACGTTTGACGGCATGACCCGAGTCGCTGCCGGTGCGGTCAGCCGAGAATTCCTGATCGCGGAAGACAGTGAGGCCTTCTTTCAAGGAAAGCTGGAACCAGTCTCGGCAGGTAACACGGTCACCCGTCCAGTTATGGAAATATTCATGGCCGACGACGGATTCGATGTTGGCGTAATCCTGATCGGTTGCAATACGCGGGTTGGCAAGTACGTAACGGGTATTGAAGATGTTCAGTCCCTTGTTCTCCATCGCGCCCATATTGAAGTCGCTGACTGCGACGATCATGAAACGGTCGAGATCGAGTTCCAGTCCAAAACGGGTTTCATCCCACGCAATACTGTGCTTTAAGGACTCCATTGCATGAGGCGTCTTGTCAAGATTGCCGTCTTCGACCCAGACCTGCAAAAGCACATCGCGACCGTCAGCCAGCCTGAAGGTTTCTTCCTGACAGACCAGGTTGCCGGCGACGAGAGCGAACAGATAGGACGGTTTTTTGAACGGGTCTTCCCATTTGGCGAAATGACGGCCTTTTGGCAAATCACCTTCATCAACAAGATTGCCGTTGGACAGAAGAACCGGATATTTTTCCTTGTCGGCAAAAAGGGTGACCGTATAGCTTGCCATGACGTCCGGACGGTCAGGATAATAGGTGATTTTGCGGAATCCTTCAGCTTCGCACTGCGTAAAAAAATTTCCGTTGGAAATATACAATCCCATCAGAGATGTGTTTTTATCGGGTCGAACAAGAGTGTCTATTACCAGAGTGATTTCGTCGGGGGCTGCAGGGATGCGCAATTCGCCGTGATCCAGAGCGTAATCCGATTTTTCGAGCGTGCGGCCGTTCATGACGATTTTGACAAGTTCCAGATCCTGACCGTTCAAAACGATTTCGTGACGGTCTGATGCCGGATTGTGCCGGAGTTTTGTTGTTGCCGAAACACTGGTCGCAGAGGGCGCGAGGTCAAAAACAAGGTCAATATGATCGACCAGAAAAGACGGTACGGTGTAATCGAGACGATGTATGGTTTCAGATTGTGCTGTGTTCATTTCGATGTCTGTTTCCAAATATGATGTTCGGTTTTTTCAGTAAAAAACGTTCCTGTCGTTGTCGAACTGTTTTCAAAAGGGTGTTCAATGACAATGCTATATCGTCATTATCCATCAGAATGCGTTTCCATGGAGAACAGGGCCGGGGTTTGCCTGTATAAACAAAAAGATTCTTTTCACCTGTTGGGCGAAAAGAATCTTCTGGACTGTCGAAGTGTTTTCAGTCTGCTTTCATTTCAGGCCGCGTTGATCGGGAAAGAATTTTGTGGCGGATTTTTATCGAGGCCTGATGTTCCGACGTTGCCAATATCCGGGGTTGCCGTCGTTGCCACAAAATAGTTTTTCCTGATCTGATCTTGTGGGCGGCTGTCGAGAAATTGTCTGAATTCCCTGCCGACTTCTTCATGTTTCAAGGCAAACTGGACGCTTGCTTTCAGATAACCGAGTTTGCTGCCGCAGTCATAACGAACTCCATCGAATTCATAGGCGAAAACAGGTTCACTTCCCAGAAGAGATTCTATGGCATCCGTCAGTTGCAATTCACCGCCACTGCCGGGCCGGAGTTTACGCAAGTGGGTGAAGATGGTCGGATTGAGGATGTATCGGCCAACGACACCGAGATCGGACGGCGCATTTTCAGGAGACGGTTTTTCAACGATATGATGGACTTTCAAAAGTCTGCCAACAGGATCGCCTGCAATCATGCCGTAGTCCCTGCTTTTGGCGATGTTGATTTTTTCCACGCCGATGATGCTTTGCCCATTTTCCATATAGAGTTCGGTCATCTGGCGCATGACGGGAATTTCAGCATCCAGCAAGTCGTCCGCCAGAATGACGGCAAATGGTTCATCTCTCACCAGTCTTGCAGCGCACAAAACGGCATGGCCCAGCCCCAGAGCTTCTGCTTGCCTGACGAAATAGCATTCGACATTTTTCGGCTTGATTTTTTGGAGAACGTCCAGAAGTGTCTGCTTGTTTTTGGCATACAGTTCTGTTTCGAGTTCGTATGCCTTGTCGAAATGATCTTCAATAGCTCTTTTATTGCGACCGGTGACAAATATCATTTCGGTAATGCCCGCAGCGGCGGCTTCTTCGACAGCGTACTGGATCAATGGTTTGTCAACGACGGGAAGCATTTCTTTCGGACTGGCTTTTGTCGCGGGCAAAAAACGTGTGCCGAGGCCAGCAACAGGAAAAACGGCTTTGGTAACTTTTCTTGAAGTCATTTTGATTCTGCCTTTAATAATAGAGTGCAATTTCAAATAAAGACAAACCGGTCTTTAATTCATATCATCGGTTATCAGCTCATCACCCGGTACGTCTTTTCAAATCATTTTTCAAACTTGTCCATTCAGTTAAGGACAAATACAGGACCTGTATATGAAAAACGGTTTCTGTTAATCCCGGAATAATCCAGGTTCATATTGATGATGATTGTGGGTTTCAATCGATGATCGCATATCCTCAAAAAAGAATTTTGACAAGAAGTAAAACGATTAATCAGGCAGGCAGACTGATTGGCAGTTTTTATTACCCTGTAAAATTGGGGGTTATATAGATATGTAGAGTTCAGTGACTGACTATGAAAAAAACGCAGGTATTCGTGCAGCCGAAGTCAAATATGAAAAAGAAAAATATTGAAAAAAAGCAACTTTGACGTATTGGATGGGGCAGTAGTAATTAAAGCATGAAAAAAGGCCTGTATTGGACAGGCCTTGAGGATGACTCAGAAAATAAAACCATTTGTATTATGTTTTGAACTTTATATAAGTTAATAATCTGAACCCGGATTATTTAATAAGATATTTGTCTTTATTTTTCGGGTCGATCCATTTTGGAGCCTTCCCACGACCGGACCAGGTTTCGCCACTGGCGGGATTGCGGTATTTTGGTGCCAATGGTGCGCGTACACGACCGGTTTTCTTTTTATTGGTGAAGCCGAGATCGGCCAGGGTGATTCCGTATTCAGCCATTGTCATTTTGATTTGAGAAATGGCATTGGATAATTCGTTTTTACGCAGTTCTTCAGCTTCGTTCTGGAGCTGCTTTATCTGATCCTGCAACTGTTTGTATGTAGCCATGATTTTGTCCCTGTCAGGTGTGCGAAAATTTTTAGATTCCAGTGCGGAATCTTCAAGCTTCCGGTGTATATTTTAATAAATAAAATAACTGTTCTGTTATTTTAATAGATGTATTCTATCTTTACATTTTAAATAAATAAAGTCCTTCGTGAATATTAAATATCCGATTTGTCTGGATTAATCTATTTTTAATCAAGATGTCTCTTTGTATCAGGGAGAAATGCAATTAAATTGGTTGGTATGCAAAATAAATTTCTTTTTTTTTTCTCTTATTCAGACGAGCTGTTCCCATTGGTCAGGACTGATTATGCGGAAAAAACCCTGACGGGTATTTTTACGGGCCAGTTTTAATAAAGCCTTGTCTTTAGTAATCAGAATGCCCGCTCTGGCGTCAAAAGCCAGTTCCATGAATTTCTGGTCGTCTTTATCGCTGCAGACGGGAAGTAAATAGTAGTCCCGTTTTTCAGGTTCAATTAATTGAACGAGTTTGTCGAATTCGAGTTTTGAACGTTTTTTTTCCGTTTCATTCAGATTCAGTTTGGGATAATCGAGTACACGCAGCCACTCCTCATGGCAATCCTTACGTGTTATCAAGTGAAACATGTTCGCTTTGATGGCATCATGGAATTTTTTAATGGCGGGATCACGGAAAACGAAAAGGTCCAGACAAACGTTTGTGTCCAGTACGGCTAAAATAGAGTTCATGAATTTTTTTTGAATGGTTTTTCTTATGCTGATTATTCTATCACCCTCGAAACGCAAGAAATTTTCGGACAAAATAATTACCGACCCGTTTTTGAAAAAATATTTGAGTCATCCAAAGTGGATTTCTAAGGCAGGAAAAATTGCGGATATTTTGAGGTCGTATTCACCGCCTGAACTGGCGGAAGTCTTAAAAGTTTCTGATGCAATTGCAGTTAAAGAAGCCGGTTATTTCGAGCAATGGAATGTCGATGCCGTTCAACCGGAAGCACAGCCAGCCGTTCTTTCTTATGACGGGGATGTTTATCGGGCTCTGAATGCGCGCAATATGACAGAGAAAGAATGGGCGTGGCTAAACGATCATTTACGTATTTTGTCGGCTCTTTATGGCATGTCGAAACCATTCGATTTGATCCAGCCTTATCGTATCGAGTTTCATAATACGAAGGTTCGGCCGGATAATATGGGCCTGTATGATTACTGGCAAAAACCGGTTATGGATTCGATTAATGGCGAACTGGAAAAACAGGTAGAACCCGTTCTCATCAATCTTGCTTCAGAAGAATTTTCAAAAGTGGTTGATGTGAAAACACTGAACGGAAAAATGATCACGCCTGTTTTTCAGGAAATGCGGTCTGGTGGCACAAAAGTCATTGGGTTGTATGCAAAGAAGGCCCGGGGACTGATGACACGTTATGCCGCAGAAAAGAGCATCACTGTGGCTGAAGAGTTGAAAGCCTTTGATGTCGAGGGTTATGCTTTTTATGAAAAAGCATCGACAGATTCAGTATGGATTTTCAGGCGCTGATCTGTTTTCATTCAGTCTGCCTGTTTTTTGCGGATTTCTTCCAGCAACAAATCAGGCCCGTTATGTTCAAGCATGAGAACCAGTTGAAGATGCTGGTTCACGGCATCGTCCCAGCTGGCAAATCGCCATTGAGGCTGCATATCGTCGGGTAATCCGAAAACACTGGTTTCGAAGAGTTGTTTGTCGCCCATGCCGAAAGCGTGATCGATACCGGTAAAAACGGTCGAGACGGTCAATTCGCCGATCCGGGTCTGTTCGATGATCCGGTTATCTGCCGATTTCATGCCGCTGGCATATTCGGCAAAAGTGCATGACACCGGTACTTTATCGACGAGCCTGTAAAAATGCCCCTCGAGCAAAGCATCAATGTCTTCAAAAGACTCATCATTTTTGTTCGCGTCGTTCATGTTGTCCCGTTATGTATCCGTTTGCGCTATTTTAACGGACAAAGGGAACAGCCGTTTTGTTTTTGACCACGTTTATCGATCCGTTTCACTCAAAACGTATCCCTCTGGAACCGGCTTGGCTATAATGATTCGATTGAAAGCCTGAATCCGTTTTTTCGCTCAACTCTTGTCGGGAATAAAAAATGTCCGTTTATGAAAAGCTCAAAGCATTGAATATTGAATTGCCTGCTGTAGCCAAACCGGTAGCCGCTTATGTGATGTATGTCCAGTCAGGTAATCTGGTTTATCTTTCCGGTCACATTGCCAAGAGGGACGGCAAACCGCTGGCTGCCCAGTTCGGCAAGGATATTTCGGTTGAAGATGGCAAAATTGCCGCCCGCAATACGGCGATCGATATGATTGCCACTTTGCAGGATGCCTGCGGTGGCGACCTGAAACGCGTAAAACGCATCGTCAAGGTACTCTCTCTTGTGAATTCGACTGGTGATTTTACCGAGCATCATCTGGTTACGAATGGCGCATCTGAATTGCTGGTGGATGTATTCGGTGATGCCGGACGTCATGCGCGTTCAGCGTTCGGTGTTGCCCAGCTGCCAACTGGTGCCTGTCTGGAACTCGAGCTGATTGCCGAGATCGACTGAAAATCATGAAGAAGCTTGCTGGCATGTTGATGCTTGCTTTTGGTATTTCGGCGTGTTCACTGCCTGGCAATTCCAATGGAAAAACAGGCAGTTCCATGGCTGAAAATGCCGAATCCGATTGTGGTACGATCGTTATGCTTCGCCCGGCTGAAGTCAGGGAGGGATTTTCTCGTGATCTGGATTGCAGTCAGGGAAATGGCCAAAACATGTCATCAGGACAGGCGTGTTTTCAATACACCGTTTTGCTGGATCACGGGGGATCTTTCATGATCGCGCAGCCAGAGATGCCGTCTGTTAAAGTAGGTAAAAGGGTTTGCATTGTGCCAGGCATCTCAGGAAGCGCCGGGGTTATGAGGACTGAGTGAGACGGGTTACGATCAGTTTGGCAGTTGCAGGCGGTTGATTTCTTTTGCTGGCAGTGTGGGGCTGATCACATAGCCCTGATACTCGTCACATCCGATTTCTTTTAACCTGCTCGCCTGATCTGCGGTTTCAACGCCACCTGCGGAGACTTTCAGGTTCAGGTTTTTAGCCATGGCGATGATGGCTCCTGCCACATCGGCATCGCTGCTTTGCGTTCCCAGTGCATGAATAAATGCTGGATCAATTTTGATTTTCTCGATGGGAACACGTTTCAGATGACTGATGCTGGAACAGCCGTTTCCGAAGTTATCCAGCGCAATCTTGACGCCCATATTCCGGAGTTCGTTCAAGAGGTCGATGACCGTACGGATATTTTCAGTAATGCTGCCTTCGGTGATCTGCAGTTCCAGAAAGTCTGGCGTCAGATCGTTTTCTTCAAGCGCATTTTTAATTATTCCAAGCAAATCTTTCTGTTTTAACTGGATGGAAGACAGATTGATGGAGACGGTCTTGGAAAACCCCTGATCCTTCCATTTTTTTGCCTGTTTGCAGGCGGTGTTGATGACCCATTCCCCAATGGGACCAATCAGGCCGGTATTTTCGGCTATCGAAAGAAAACGCGAAGGCAACAGAATGCCGAACTGGGGATGATTCCACCGCAAAAACGCTTCGACACCAGTCATATGCTGATTGTGCATGTCAATGATCGGCTGGTACTCAAGAAAGAAATCACCATTTTTCAACGCTGTCTTCAGGTCTTCTTCCAGTTGTGAACGTTCGATCAGATGCAGGTTCATATCGGCATTGAAAAACTGGTAGGCGTTTCTGCCGTTTTCCTTTGCGTGGTACATTGCCGTGTCGGCATTTTTCAACAAGGTGTCGATATCTTTTCCATCTTCCGGAAAAAGGGCGATCCCGATGGATGGCGTGATCGACATTTCATAGTTTTCAATCTGGTAATTTTGCGACAGGGTATGCATGATATTGTTGGCGACCATTGCCGCATCGTCGGCTTCGCCAATATCGGAGAGGAGGATGACAAATTCGTCACCTCCCTGACGACTGACCGTGTCGTTTTTACGGACACATTGGGTTAGCCGCTGGGCAACCTTTTGCAAAAGACGGTCACCAATGGCATGGCCGAGTGTATCGTTGATGTGTTTGAACTTGTCGAGGTCGAGGAACATGACGGCGGCACGACGCTGATTACGTTCAGCGGCTATCAAGGTCTGGCCGAGCCGGTCGAGCAAAAGAATCCGGTTTGGCAGGCCGGTCAGGAAATCGTGCTCGATCATGTAACGGGTATGGTCTTCAAGGAAATCATTCTGGCTGATGTCAAGCAGTATTCCGATATAGCTGATGATTTTTTCATCCATGTCCCGAACGATTTTGATTGTCAGATACGTCGGTTCGATCCGCTGTTCACGGTTTTTTTCGAAAGTTGCCATTTCTTCATGATCTGTACAAATGATCACGTCACAGAGCTGGCTGTAGCAGGATGAATCGGATATGCCGGGTTGCAGGTACCATTGCTTGTTGCTCATGATTTGTTCCTGACACAATCCTGTCATCCGGGTGAACTGGTAGTTGACGACAGTGATACGGCCGGTCTGGTCAGCGATGAAAATACCGTCACGATTGTTTTCGAAAAGATTGCTGGCAATGGCCAGCGCTTTTTCAGTTGTCTTGTGAGATGTGATATCCAGCGCGATGCCTTCGAGGAGAATTGAGCCTGTCTGGTTTTCCTCAATCAGAAAACATTTCCAGTTGACCCATGCAAAATCGCCGTTTGGCTTGTTAATCCGTATTTCGATGTCGAATCCGATTTTACTCTTGATGGCTGACCGGAGTGCTCCACGGATTTTTTCGACACTGTCGCTATGAACGATATCGATGAACTGGGTAAAACCAATTTCGGTAAAAGAAACCAATCCGAAAATGTCGCCGCCTTTGTCTGAGAAGTGGAAATGGATCGTTTCCATGGCCTGTTTTTTCGAAAGGGACGCTTTCCACAGGCCGATTTCAGACCGTTCTACCGCCATGCGATAGAGCTGGCTGTCCTCCTGCAATTGCTGTGCCCTGGCTTCTTCTCTTCCCAGTTTTTTCTTTTCATCGGTGATATCTTCCAGTGACAGGAGGAGATTCTGGTTTTTTTCGTCAGAAAAGCTGCGCATCCGAAAGGTTCTTTCGGTTTTTGCAGTCTGTCCTTCCCAGACGGAATGGTTTCTGCTGCTTTTGAGCTTTTTCGTGACGGCCAGAAATGAATCCCGGTCGGCTTTTTTCAGATAATCCGTAAGGAATGTCTGTTCCAGACGGACAGGGGTGTGGCCGAGAAGTCGGGCAGCGGCATAATTGGCTTTGACGATTTTTCCCGATTTATCGAGAACGAGCATGGCTGCCGGTACTTTTTCGAACATGCGCCGGTAGTCGGTCCGGTTGTTTTCCGAAAAAAGCGGGTCGGTTTCGCCAGCGGTGGCAAAAAGATTATTGTCCGGATCGGGATCGATTTGAAACAGATCATCCAGTGTGGTATTGCCCTGTATCTTCCCGGATGAGGATTCACCGTCCTTTTGCCGGGATTCTCGGGAATTCTTTGTCCGTTTGTCTGGATTGCCGTCGTTTTGCATATGTCGGGGTGAGTAAGACAGTCAAAAAGGCACGAGCGTTTATATCTCGTGCAGCGCTTGTACGAACAAACCATAGCATTACCCGTGATACAGGACGCTTGCGTCCGGTTTCACGGGTAATCACGGATCTATTGAATCACAACTCGTAAAAAGCTGAACAAATAAATGCAGATTATTTGATGTTTTCGAGGCTGACGGGGGTGAAACGGGTCTCTACGGGCTTGCCTTTTCGGGCACGCTTGCCTGTGTACGTTTCGATCAGGTTTCCACTAATGCGGACTTCATAGCGGTTGTCGTTTTTGGCCATGCAAATGACGATACAACCGTTGTCATTGACGGGCAGCGTTGCCCTGATTTTCTCGTCTTTGTCGAGTCCCATCAGAATGACGCCATGTCCGCCAGAAGAAAGCATACGCAGTTCTTTGATGTCGAAAAGAAGGAAACGTCCTTTTTCGGACAGAACGCCTATCCATTTGTTTCCATCAGGAATGACGAACGGTGGCAAAAGGGTTTCCCCTTCTTCGAGCGTAATAAACGATTTGCCGTTGCGAACCCGGCTCATCATGTCAGACGTTTTTGCGGCAAAACCGTACCCGGAATCCATGGAAAGCAAAACGGATTTGTCGGGGGAACTGACAAAATACTGGACGATGGTCTCATCGATACCGATTTCGGCAAACGTCGTGATCGGCATTCCGTCGCCCCGTCCCCCGGGTAACTGATGAACCGGGACAGTATAGATTCGTCCGGTTGAGGAGAACGCCAGCAGAAAATCCGTGCTCCTGCATTCAAAACTGGAGAGCATGTTGTCTCCTGATTTGAATGTAAAGGCAGTGAGATTAAGTTCGTGGCCGGTGCGCTGGCGAACCCAGCCATTTTGTGAAATGATGACTGTGACGGGTTCATCGACGATTTTCTGTTCAGCAGTAGCCCTTTCGGCTTCTTCGATCAGGGTGCGGCGTGCATCGCCAAATTTTTTGCGGTCGGCTTCAATTTCACGGATGATCAGGCGCTTCATTGAAGAGGGATTGTCGAGCAGGTCGTGAAGACCGTCCTTTTCCTTGCGCAGCTCGGCCAGCTCCTGTTCAATTTTGATTTTTTCCAGTCGGGCCAATTGGCGCAAGCGGATTTCAAGAATGTCGTCGGCCTGTCTTTCAGATAAGCTGAAAGCATCGATCAGGGCGGCTTTCGGCTCATCCGACTCGCGAATGATGCGGATGACGGCGTCAATATTCAACAATACAGTCTCACGGCCTTCCAGAATATGGATACGGTCGTCTACCCGTCCAAGCCGCCAGTTTGTACGGCGGGTGACAGTGGCAAAACGGAAATCAATCCATTCCAGAATGATGTCGATCAGGCCTTTTTGTCGTGGGCGTCCGTCGATGCCGATCATGACAAGATTGATAGGCGCATTGCATTCTAAAGACGTGTGCGCCAGAAGCGTTTGCATGAATTCATCCGGGTCTTGCCGTTTCGATTTCGGTTCCAGAACAATGCGAACCGGTGCGTCGCGGCTGGATTCATCACGTATGGTATCCAGAATGCCCAGGAATTGCTGGCGCAGGGCGATCTGTTCTGCCGACAGGGCTTTTTTACCGGCGCGGATTTTCGGATTGGTGATTTCCTCTATTTCTTCAAGTACTTTCTGGGCGGAAGTTCCGGGCGGCAGTTCGCTGACAACAGCCTGCCATTGCCCGCGTGCCAGTTCCTCGGTTTTCCAGCGCGCGCGTACCTTGACACTGCCCCGACCGTTTTCATAGATTTCCGAAATGGCGTTCGGCGCGGTGATGATCTGTCCGCCTCCGGGAAAATCAGGGCCCGGAATGATTTCCATCAGTTCTTTGTGGCTGATAGACGGATTGCGGATCATCGCTACGGCAGCTTGTGCAATTTCATTCAGATTATGCGAAGGGATTTCCGTAGCCATGCCGACAGCGATACCGGATGCGCCGTTTAATAATGTGACCGGCAATCTGGCAGGCAGCAGTTTCGGTTCCTGAGTCGAGCCGTCGTAATTGTCCTGAAATTCAACCGTTCCCTGATCGATTTCATCAAGCAGGATTTCAGCAATGGGCGTCAAGCGCGCTTCGGTGTAACGCATTGCAGCAGCGCCGTCGCCATCCCGTGACCCGAAATTGCCGTGGCCGTCGATAAGGGGATAACGCAGTGAAAAATCCTGCGCCATTCTGACGAGGGCATCGTAAACGGACTGGTCGCCATGTGGGTGCAATTTGCCAAGGACGTCGCCGACGACTGCTGCCGATTTGCGTGGTTTGGCGTCAGAGTCCAGACGCAACTCGTTCATGGCGTACAGAATTCGCCGTTGTACCGGCTTTTGTCCATCGCAAACGTCTGGAAGCGCACGGCCCTTGACGACGGAGATCGCATAATCCAGATAAGCGCGCTCGGCAAAACTGGCGAGCATCAGACTTTCCTTGTGCTCGTCATCCGGTGGCAACTGATCGAAAAGCGTGGGTTGTTCAGTCATGGTGTTTCATTCGATTATGGTCTTTTATATGTCGGCTTCAGCTTCGTTACCGTGTTCTTCCATCCAGTTGCGTCGCGCAGCCGCTTCGCCTTTGCCCATGAGCATCTGGAAACGTTCTTCCGATTCGTTGTGCGTGAAAATGCCGAAAGTAATTGGCAACAAGCGCCGGGTATCCGGATTCAGGGTTGTTTCCCATAACTGTTCGGCGTTCATTTCGCCCAGTCCCTTGAAACGGGAGATTCCCAGAGCGTTGTCTTTGATGCCTTCGCTTTTGAGTTTTTCCAGAATGCCGTTCAGTTCGGAATCGTCCAGCGCATACAGTTTTTGCATGGGTTTTTTTCCACGGGCCGGTGCATCGATCCGGTAAAGCGGTGGACGTGCCACGCAGATATTTCCGTTTTCAATCAGTTTCGGGAAATGGCGGAAAAAGAGGGTCAACAACAATACCTGAATGTGCGAACCGTCCACGTCAGCATCGGAGAGGATACATATTTTTCCGTAACGCAAGCCGGAAAGATCGGGTTCGTCTGCCGGAGTGTGAGGATCGACTCCGATGGCAACGGAAATGTCATGGATTTCCTGATTGGCGAACAGTCGGTCTTTTTCAGTTTCCCATGAATTCAATACCTTGCCCCTCAGGGGGAGAATGGCCTGGAATTCCTTGTCGCGCCCCATTTTTGCCGAACCGCCAGCCGAATCACCTTCGACAAGAAAGAGTTCATTACGGCTGATGTCGTGGGATTCACAATCAGTCAATTTGCCGGGTAGCACTGCGACAGCCGAGGATTTTTTCTTTTCGACTTTTTGCAATTGCCGCATACGCGACTGGGCCTGCTTGATGACCAGTTCAGCCAGTTTACGCCCATATTCGACGTTCTGGTGCAGCCAGGTTTCGAAAGCAGGTTTGACGAAATGCGAAACAAGTCTGACCGCGTCGCGCGAGTTTAGCCGTTCTTTTATCTGGCCCTGAAACTGGGGGTCGAGCACTTTAGCTGAAAGCACGAAAGAGACGCGGGCAAAAACGTCTTCGGGCAACAGGCGAACGCCTTTCGGCAAAAGAGAATGGATTTCGGTAAAACTTTTGACGGCATTGAACAGGCCGTCACGAAGGCCGCTTTCGTGTGTGCCACCGGCAGTAGTAGGGATCAGATTGACGAACGATTCACGGATTAACGGGCCTTCCGTTGTCCATGCAACGACCCAGGCTGCGCCTTCGCCATTGGCAAAACCTTCGTTTTCATGATCAGCATAAAGTTCGCCTTCAAAAAGAGGAATGACGATTTCATCACCGGTTGTCAGTTCCAGTTCCTGCGACAAATATCCCCGGAGACCATTTTCATAGTGCCATGTTAGGGTTTCATCTGTCTTTTCGCTATGAAGTTCGACATGAACGCCCGGCAACAGGATGGCTTTGGAACGAAGCAGGTGTTTGAGTTCCGTCAGCGGAATCGTCATGGAGTCGAAATATCTGGAATCGGGCCAGACAGTGACTTTGGTACCCGATTTTTTCTCACCGCGTGCAATCGGTCGTGAAGTCAGTGGTTCGGCGACTTCGCCATCAGTAAAGGCCATCTGGTGAACTTCCTTCTCGCGCCAGACGGTCACTTCAATCCGCTTCGACAATGCATTGGTAACAGATACACCGACGCCGTGCAAACCGCCTGAAAAAGCGTAAGCGTTATCGCCGCCCTTGCTAAATTTGCCACCAGAATGAAGACGGGTGAAAACGATTTCAACTGTCGGGACTTTTTCTTCCGGGTGCATCCCTACCGGAATGCCACGGCCGTCGTCTTCGACACTGATACTGCCGTTGGCGTTCAGGGTAACGATGATGTTTTTGCAGTAGCCGCCAATCGCCTCGTCCGAGGCATTATCGATGACTTCAGTCACGATATGAAGCGGGTTTTCCGTACGGGTATACATCCCGGGGCGCTGGCGCACCGGTTCAAGTCCTTTTAAAACCTGGATAGAGGCTTCGCTGTAACTGGTTTCTTTAAGAGCCATATTTTTGTCTGTTCCAATACTCCGCTTGTTTTTGCCGGAAAGATGTCAATCACAGATAAAACCGTCTGATTTTACCGTTTTCGGTGCGTTACGCAAAAAATCAGACCCGTCTTGTTGAGAAGGATTAAAAAAGCCGTAATCCTGAAAATGATGTTTTGGCGATTTGTGGCAAAGAAGCGAGTATAAGGCAATTTTCCTGTATTCATGCCGTCCGGGACTGTCAAAATCATGTGGCTTTGGATCAGTCTGTTTCTTTCTGAAAGGCTTACTCATTGATATTATTGGAATTCCTGCCGCCTTGCATTGCAGGATGTGCATGTATTGTATATAATGAGCAACTTATTACGGTTTCGTCCATTTTCTGGATGGTGCTGGTGCTTTGAATTTTGATCATGGGCTTTAGCCCATTTTTTTTTCATTATTCAATCCGAAGTACCGCTAACAACATGATTTTCCTCTGTTTCAGGGGGAATTTAAATGAATAGAATCGGGAGCGGATTTTGTTGCAGGAACTGATTGAAAAAACGGTAAACGGTTGCGGGTACGATCTGGTCGATGTGGAAAGGGCGCAGGGAAACCTGTTGCGCGTTTCTATCGATTTCAAACCTGAAGATGCCGAACGCGGCAATATTTCGCTGGAGGATTGCGAAAAGGTCAGCCGTCAGTTATCGCATGTCCTGATGGTTGAAGATGTCGATTACGACAGGCTGGAAGTTTCATCGCCCGGTCTTGATCGTCCCTTGAAGAAATTTGCCGATTTTGTTCGTTTTGTTGGAATGGAGGCGCACGTCAAACTGCGCAAACCGGTTGCGGGAATGGCAAATCGCAAGACTTTCCAGGGAATTCTGCTGGCCACCGAAGGGGATGAGCTGGCTCTGGAATTCGACGGGAAGGATAAAGATAACAATTCCGTTTTGCATTTTACAATCGCTGATATAGACAAGGCACATTTGGTGCCACAGGTGAATTTTAGGAGCCGTAAAGCATGAGTCTCGAAATTCTGCAATTGGTTGATGCGCTGGCGCGCGAAAAAAACGTAGACAAGGAAATTGTCCTGGGTGCGCTTGAACATGCTTTGGCCCTTGCTACAAAAAAACGTTATCCCGGTGACGCGGACATTCGCGTATCCATCGACCGTACCACGGGCGAAGTCGAAACTTTCCGTCGCTGGCATGTTGTGCCGGATGAGGCAGGCCTGCAGCAACCGGATCAGGAAATGCTGTATTTTGAAGCCAAGGAACAGTTTCCTGATATCGAGGTGGACGATTACATTGAGGATCCTGTCGAATCGATCGATCTGGGTCGTCGCTTCGCACAGGATACGAAACAGATCGTTTTGCAACGCATTCGCGATGCTGAACGTGAACAGGTTCTGCAGGACTTCCTCGATCGTGGCGATTCGCTGGTGACCGGTACGGTCAAGCGGATGGAACGTGGTGATGCTATTGTCGAATCCGGCAAGGTTGAAGCCAGACTGCCTCGTGAACAGATGATTCCAAAGGAAAATCTGCGTGTCGGTGATCGCGTTCGCGCTTATATCCTGCGTGTTGAACGTGGCACTCGGGGGCCGCAGGTTATCCTCTCGCGTACTGCGCCTGAATTCATCACCAAGCTGTTTGAACTGGAAGTGCCGGAAATCGAACAGGGCCTTCTTGAAATCAAATCAGCTGCACGCGATCCCGGTGTTCGTGCGAAAATAGCAGTATATACCAGTGACAAGCGTATCGATCCGATCGGTACCTGTGTTGGTATGCGCGGTTCCCGCGTTCAGGCCGTTACAGGTGAACTGGGTGGCGAACGTGTCGATATCGTTTTGTGGTCGGAAGACCCTGCGCAGTTCGTTATCGGAGCTCTGGCTCCTGCCAACGTCACTTCCATTGTGGTCGATGAAGACAAACATGCGATGGATGTGATTGTCGATGAGGAAAATCTGGCCATCGCCATTGGCCGCAGTGGCCAGAACGTTCGTCTGGCAACCGAGCTGACGGGCTGGAAGATCAATATCATGACAGCAGAAGAATCGGCAGATAAATCCGCTCTGGAAAAAGCCGAATTGCAGAAACTGTTCATGGAAAGACTCGATGTTGATCAGGAAGTGGCTGATATCCTGATCGAGGAAGGTTTTACGGCACTGGAAGAAATTGCCTACGTGCCGATCAGCGAAATGCTGGAAATCGTGGCATTCGATGAAGATACAGTCAATGAAATCCGTCAACGTGCGCGTGATGCCCTGATTACTGAAGCGATTGCTTCCGAAGAAGGAATGGCCGGTATGGAAGAAGAGCTGGTCAATCTGGAAGGAATGGATCGATCGATTGCCGGCAAGCTCGGATTGGCTGGTGTGAAAACCCTGCAACGTTTTGCCGAACTGGCTTATGACGAATTCAGTGCCATTCTGGCCCTGCCTGTTGAACGGGCACGCCAGTTGCTGGAAAACGAATTTGCCGATGTAACGGACGATGAAATGAAACTGATCGATGCGAAGTACGATGACGTAGCGAAGGAATTGCAGGCACGCGCCTGGAAGCTGGTTGAGTCCAAATAAGACGTGAGCCTGTCCTGATTCGTATTTGCCGCATCTATTAGAAGAAAGAGGAATGAATGGCGACTAACAATGTAGCCCAATTTGCAGCCGAACTGAATATGCCTTCTGACGTACTGTTGAAACAGTTGCGCGATGCCGGTGTGGACAAAAACTCGGCCGATGATATCCTTTCGAAGGACGACAAGGACAAGTTATTGAGTTTTCTGCGCGGGGCGCATGGTTCGCCATCGGGTGAAAAAAGAAAAATCTCGCTGACCCGAAAGGAAACCACCGAAATCAAACAGGCTGATGCTACGGGCAAATCCAGAACGATTCAGGTAGAGGTTCGCAAGAAACGGACGTTCGACAAGCGGGAAGAACAGGCGGCTCATATGGCAGCTGCCGAAAGACGGGTTGTCCCTCCTGTTATTGATGAAGCGGAAAAACAGCGTCGTGCCGAGGAAGCGCGCCGGCAGGCTGAACTGATCGCCCGTCAGGAAGCGGAATTGCGTGAAAAACAGGCTTTGCTGGCTCAAATGGAAGCCGAAAAGCAGGAACGGATCAAGGCCGAAGAACAGGAACGTATTGAAGCTCTGGAGTTGAAAAAGAAAGAGACCGAGCAGCGCGAGGCAGCGGAAAAAATGCGCCAGGACACTGAACGGCAGAAAATGGCTAAACAACAGTCGGCTGCGGAAGAAAAAGAAGCGGCTGAAGCTTTGAAGAAGGCAGAGATGGCTAGGATGGCTGAAGAAGTGGCACAGGCTGAAAAAGTGAGAAAAGAAGCGGAAGCGGAACGCGTTCGCCGGGCTGAAGAAGCGGAACGTGCCCGCAAGGCAGTGGAAGACGAAGTCGCCCAGATCAAGGCAATGATGAGTACCTCGGCTTCGCGCAAAGTGGTCAAGCAACCGGAAAAAACGGCTGCTGTCCCGGCAGAAAGCTCTTCCGCGTCTCAAAAGACTGCAGGAACAATTTCAAAGCCTGCTCAAACCGCCAAACCGGCACAGGATAAACCGGCTGATAAAAAGCCCGCGCCTGCTGCTGACAAGAAAACGGAAAAGAAAACCTCTGCTGACAAGAAAGTGACCAAAACGGCTTCCACCTGGCAGGATGAGGGCGCCAAAAAACGCGGTGCCGGCCTCAAGAGCCGTGGTAACGATATGTCCGGACGAGACGGCTGGCGCAGCAGCTCGGGTGGTTCGAAAGGACGTCGCCACTCACAGGCCGCTGAACGGGAAAGCAATTTCCATCAGCCGACTGAAGCGATTGTTCATGACGTTTACGTTCCTGAAACCATTACTGTTGCCGAACTGGCGCACAAAATGGCTGTCAAGGCTTCCGAAGTGATCAAACAGTTGATGAAACTGGGCCAGATGGTCACGATCAATCAGGTGCTGGACCAGGAAACCGCGATGATTCTTGTCGAGGAAATGGGGCATAAAGCTTTCGCCGCCAAAATCCAGGACGTTGAAGCCGAACTGGCTGAAATGGGTGACAATGAAAACGCTGAATTGTTGCCGCGTGCTCCAGTCGTGACCGTTATGGGTCACGTCGATCACGGCAAGACGTCTCTTCTCGACTATATTCGTCGTACGAAGGTAGCGACTGGTGAAGCTGGCGGCATTACCCAGCATATCGGTGCATATCATGTAAAAACCGGTCGCGGCATCGTGACTTTCCTCGATACTCCGGGCCATGAAGCGTTTACCGCCATGCGTGCCCGTGGTGCGAAAGCGACCGATATCGTTATTCTGGTTGTTGCCGCTGATGATGGCGTCATGCCGCAAACCAAGGAAGCGATTGCCCATGCGAAAGCGGCTGGCGTTCCAATTGTTGTGGCAATCAACAAGATTGATAAACAGGGAGCCAACGTCAATCGCGTTACGCAGGAACTCGTTGCAGAAGATGTTATTCCTGAAGAATACGGTGGCGATATTCCATTCGTTCCTGTCTCGGCAAAATCCGGACAGGGGATCGATTCTTTGCTGGAAAACGTATTGTTGCAGGCTGAAATTCTTGAATTGACGGCTGCGGTCGAAGCGATGGCAAAGGGTCTTGTTATTGAAGCCCGTCTGGATAAGGGACGTGGCCCGGTTGCGACTGTGCTGGTTCAATCCGGTACCCTGCATCGTGGTGACGTGGTTCTTGTCGGACAGGAATATGGTCGTATTCGTGCCATGCTGAGTGAAACAGGCAAGGCCATTTCTGAAGCGGGTCCAAGTATTCCTGTTGAAATTCAGGGACTGACCGGTGTTCCTTCTGCCGGTGAAGAAATCGTCGTTTTGAATGACGAACGCAAGGCACGTGAAATCGGCCTGTTCCGTCAGGGCAAGTACCGTGACGTGAAACTGGCCAAACAACAGGCGGCCAAGCTTGAAAACATGTTCGAGAATATCGGGGAAGGCGAAGTCAAGAGCTTGCCTCTGATTATCAAGACCGACGTTCAGGGTTCACAGGAAGCGCTCGCTTCTTCCCTGTTGAAATTGTCCAACGACGAAGTCCGGGTCCAGATCGTTCATGCGGCCGTCGGCGGAATTACTGAAACGGACGTCAACCTGGCGCTGGCTTCGCAGGCGGTTATTATCGGGTTTAACACCCGTGCCGATGCACAGGCCCGTCATCAGGCTGAAGCCAATGGCGTCGATATCCGTTACTACAACATTATTTACGATGCGATCGATGAAGTGAAAGCAGCGATGTCGGGTATGTTGGCTCCTGAAAAACGCGAGCACGCTTTGGGTCTGGTCGAAATCAGACAGGTTATCAATGTCAGCCGTGTCGGTGCCATTGCTGGCTGTTTTGTGACCGAAGGTCTGGTTCGCCGGGGTTCTCCGGTTCATTTGTTGCGTGACAATGTTGTTATCTGGTCCGGTGAAATCGATTCACTGAAACGCTTCAAGGATGACGTCAAGGAAGTCAAGGCCAACTTTGAATGTGGCCTGACGCTGAAAAATTACAATGACATCAAAGTCGGCGACCAGCTTGAAGTTTATGAAATTCAGGAAATCGCAAGAACCCTGTAATTTTTCGCGACAGACTTTGCAATTTCGGATATGTTGATATTGGATATTTTTAATTTTTAGGGAGTGGATCATGGCAAGACACAGCAAATCGATCCCTGGCCGCAGCGTTCGGGTGGCTGATCAGATCCAGCGTGATCTGTCCGATATCATTTTTTCGGAACTGAAAGACCCGCATGTCGGGATGATCACTATCGTAGATGTGAAAGTGACGCCTGACTATGCCCATGCCAAAATCTTTTTCACCATGCTGGACGATAGTCCGGAAAAGGTGGAAAAGACTCTGGACAGTCTGCATCGAGCCTCGGGATTTTTGAGAATGCAACTGGGCAAGCGCCTGCATATTCATACTTTGCCGCAACTGTCTTTTGTTTATGACAACTCCATCGCCGAGGGTATGGCTTTATCCCATCTGATTGATGTGGCCAATTCCGAGCGTGCAAAAGACGATGGTGAAGTCTGATTTTCAATTTTCATTTCCGGCCTCGTGAAAACGGGGCCTTTCATTTTTCAGGTTCAAGGGATTTATGAGTCAGGCATCCGTCAGGAAAAAACGGCTGGATATCGATGGTGTTTTGCTGCTGGACAAACCGGTCGGCATTTCCAGCAACGATGCCTTGATCAGGGCAAAGCGGGTCATGAACGCCAAAAAGGCCGGGCATACCGGAACGCTTGATCCTTTTGCAACCGGATTGTTGCCGATCTGTTTCGGTGAAGCGACCAAATTTTCACAAGACCTGCTGGATGCTGACAAGACCTATGAAACAGTCGTTCATCTCGGGATCGCGACATCGACTGGCGATACGGAAGGCGAAGTTTTGAAAACTTCAGAAGCCGTTTCGTTTTCACAGGACGAAATCGAGTCGGCTCTTGCAAAATTCCGAGGTGACATTCTTCAGGTTCCCCCCATGTATTCCGCCTTGAAACGGGATGGAAAACCTCTTTACGAGTATGCACGTGCCGGCGTGGAACTTGAACGTGAAGCCCGTCCCGTTACCATTTTCGAACTGAGATTATTGAACTGGACGTCTCCATTTCTGACTCTGCGCGTAACATGCAGCAAGGGGACGTACATCCGGGTTTTGGGGGAAGACATCGGCAATGCGCTGGGGTGTGGTGCCCATCTGAATGCCCTGCGGCGTGTCCGGGTCGGTTCTCTCGGAATCGAAAGGGCTGTTTCGCTGATGGATATGGAAGCTGCGTTACCCAAAGAAACAGGAACACAACATGAAAAGCTCGAACCGGTGGATTATCTCTTGTCTTCCTTTCCTGCGCTTTCTCTGAATGCAGTGCTGACAAAACGGTTTTTAAATGGCCAGCGTTTGTCACTGGCAAAAGAAGGTGTTCAATTGCCTGCCGATTCCGGACGCTTCCGGATTTATGCATCTGAAAATGGCGTTTTTATGGGAACGGCGCAACTAAGGGCAGATGGCGTTCTGGCTCCCGAGCGTCTGGTTTCCCTGGCTCGAACCCCCGAAAGCTGACGGATATAATTTTTTCTGTTCCCGGTACGTCAACCGGCTTCCTGTTTTGACGTTTAAATGTCGTGGCAGTTTCCATATTAGGAAACGTTCACGTGTTAAAATACCAAGTTATCCTTTTCTACCATTTATCAGGTTTTTATGTCTCAAACTACACGTGCTATCCGCAATGTCGCGATTATCGCGCACGTCGACCATGGCAAAACCACTCTCGTCGATCAGCTGCTGCGTCAATCAGGTACTTTCAGGGAAAATCAGGCCGTTTCCGAACGGGTGATGGATTCCAACGATCTGGAAAAAGAACGCGGGATTACCATTCTCGCCAAAAACTGTGCCGTTGAATATGAGGGGACGCATATCAATATCGTCGATACCCCGGGCCATGCCGATTTCGGTGGCGAAGTGGAACGTGTATTGTCGATGGTCGACAGTGTGCTGCTTCTGGTCGATGCAGTTGAAGGTCCGATGCCCCAAACCCGTTTCGTGACCCGCAAGGCGCTGGGTCTGGGACTGAAACCGATTGTCGTCATCAACAAGGTCGACCGTCCGGGCGCACGTCCTGACTGGGTGATCAATGCCACTTTCGATTTGTTCGACAAACTTGGTGCAACGGAAGAACAGCTCGACTTTCCGATTATTTACGCTTCTGGTTTGAATGGTTATGCCGGCCTGGATGAAACTGTCCGCTCCGGTGACATGCGTCCTTTGTTTGATGCCATTCTGAAATACGTTCCGGTTCGCGATGCTGATCAGGACGGTCCTTTCCAGATGCAGATTTCTTCGCTGGATTATTCATCTTGTGTTGGAAAAATCGGTGTTGGTCGCGTTAATCGTGGACGTGTCAAACCCTTGCAAGAAGTGATTATTTTGAATGGTCCCGATTCGACGCCGATCAAGGCACGCATCAATCAGGTTCTATCTTTCAAGGGGCTGGAACGCAAGGTCATCGATGAAGCGTCAGCTGGTGACATCGTGCTTATCAACGGGATCGAAGCGATCGACATCGGTTCGACAATCTGTGATCCGGAGCATCCGGAAGCATTGCCAATGTTGACGGTTGATGAACCGACGCTGACGATGAATTTCATGGTCAATACCTCACCATTTGCCGGTCGTGAAGGCAAATTCGTCACCAGCCGTCAATTGCGCGAAAGACTGGACCGTGAACTGAAATCGAATGTGGCGCTGAGAGTGATGCCAACTGACGACGATACCATTTTTGAAGTGTCGGGTCGTGGTGAATTACATTTGACGATTCTGATCGAAAACATGAGACGTGAAGGGTATGAGCTGGCTGTTTCCCGTCCACGAGTCGTCTATAAAGACATAGATGGTGTCAGAAATGAACCGTATGAAGCGTTGACTGTTGATGTTGATGAAGCCAATCAGGGCGCTGTCATGGAAGAGCTTGGTCGCCGCAGAGGTGATTTGCAGGATATGCAACCGGATAGCAAGGGCCGTGTCCGTCTGGAATACAAAATTCCGGCTCGCGGGCTGATCGGTTTCCAGAGTGAGTTCATGACCCTGACCCGTGGTACAGGCCTGATGAGCCATGTTTTCGACGATTATTATCCTGTGGATCCGGCCAAGGCTGAAGCGGGTGGTCGCAGAAATGGTGTGCTGATTTCTCAGGATAACGGTGCAGCGGTTGCTTACGCTTTGTGGAAACTGCAGGAACGGGGTCGTATGTTCGTCAACCACAACGATCCGGTTTATGAAGGCATGATTATCGGCATTCATTCACGTGAAAACGATCTGGTCGTCAACCCGATCAAGGGAAAACAGCTGACCAATATCCGTGCTTCCGGTACGGATGAAGCGGTTCGTCTTGTTCCGCCAGTCCAGATGTCACTGGAATATGCTGTTGAATTCATTGAAGACGATGAACTCGTTGAAATTACACCGAAGAGTATCCGTCTGCGTAAACGTCATTTGTCTGATATTGACCGCAGACGTGCAAGTCGTGCTTCATAAGCAGATGAAAGAGTCTGAAATTTAAAAAAGGGACCTGAATGGTCCCTTTTTTTATGACATTAAATTTTTGTTTTTCTTTTTTTGATAATAATGTTGTTTGCATGCAACATTTATTTTTTAAAATTTTTACTGGCTATAAAGAAGAAAACGGTTTTCTTTTTGTCATTTTTTAAGTTGTCTTGAGGAAAAAAATCTCTATTGATGAGCTTTCCTGATCTCGGAAAAATGCCTATGTAAAATGCGAAATAAATTCTCCGATTTAACGCTGTTTTGATGAGTTGTCCAAAAAACAATAATTGGAAATAAAGATGTGGGTGATCTGAATATTTGAGGAAGTTGTTCACTTACAACATACCGGCAAAATTTTTACAGAATTTTTTAATCAAAAAAGAAAGCCCAATGTTGAATTTGCTGATTCTCAAAGGAAGGGGAGATTAGTGTCGTTTTCCTTATTTTTGTGTTGATTTTGTTCGGATTTCGACCGAATATGGTCGGACATGCCTTTCGGGTGACGTCAGGCAGTGATTTCAGGTTTCGTTTTGGAGTACCGGTAACGGTACATTTTTTTTCTTGACACTTCAGTGGCACGCTTGTTTAATGCATGCACTCAAGTTTGTCTCTGATGGACATTTAAATATTTGTAGGGGGTTACGTGAATAAAACTGAGCTTATCGAGCATATCGCCAAATCTGCTGACATTTCCAAGGCAGCGGCTGCTCGTTCCCTGGATGCAGTGATTGATGCAGTAACTACAAGTTTGAAAAACAATGACAGCGTTACTCTGGTGGGCTTCGGTACCTTCAGTGTAGGTGAACGTGCTGCTCGTTCCGGCCGTAATCCACGTACCGGTGAAGTTATCAAAATCAAATCAGCAAAAGTTCCTAAATTTAGGGCTGGTAAATTGTTAAAAGATGCTGTAAACTAATGTTTTTTACGACGCATGACAAACGTCGAGTTTGACTGGCTAAGAATAAGAAGGGTGCTTAGCTCAGTTGGTAGAGCGGTGCCCTTACAAGGCATAGGTCGGGAGTTCGAGCCTCTCAGCACCCACCAAACAGTCAAACTAGTGCAGTTTTAGGAGTGGTAGTTCAGTTGGTTAGAATATCGGCCTGTCACGCCGGGGGTCGCGGGTTCGAGTCCCGTCCACTCCGCCAATAAACGGAAAAAGGCGAACACTTGTTCGCCTTTTTTTTATTTCAAACGCATCTTCTTAAATGGGCAGAGGCCGCCATGCTTGAGTTTATACGCAACCACAAACGTCTGACTCAAATCATTCTTCTAGTTTTCATCATTCCTTCCTTTATTTTTGTTGGTGTTGAGGGATTCAAGCGTTTTGGTGACGGCGATGCCGTTGCCAAGGTCGCCGGTAAATCCATTACACAACAGGAATGGGACAATGCCCAGCGCGAACAGGCGGAACGTCTCCGTCAGCGTGCTGCCGCTTCCGGTCAGCCGTTCGATAACAAATGGATCGAGTCGTCCGAGTTCAAATGGAATGTTTTGCAGAACCTGATTGTCAAGCGTGTTCTTCTTGAAACAGTCAACAAGGAAAATCTTTCCGTTCCGGAACAGATCGTTTTGCAGCGCATTCGCGAGATTCCTGGTTTGATTGGACCGGACGGCAAACTGGATGAGGCCCGTTACAAGGAAGCGCTCTCTGCGCAAGGCCTGAATCCGGATATGCATTTCGCAATGGTCCGTCAGGATATGGCTATCCAGCAATTGGCTGCACCAATTGAATACAGTGCAATCGAACCGACAGCCGTCACACAGCGTGTATTCAATCTTTTTGAGCAGGAACGTGAAGTCCAGCACTTGCTCTTTAATAATGCCTCTTATCGCAGCAAGATTTCGGTGACAGACGAAGAGCTGAATGCCTTTTACAAGGCACATGAAGCCCAGTTCACGATTCCTGAACATGCCGATGTTGAAGTGATCGTACTGGATATGCCGACTGTCGCCAAAAACATCAAGATTAGTGATGCCGATTTACAGAGCTATTATGCACAGAACAAGGATCGTTTCTCCATACCGGAAGAGCGTCGCGCACAGCATATCCTGATTGCCGTGAACAAGAATGCTACCGAAGCTGAAAAGGCAGAAGCCAAAAAGAAAGCGGAAGGTATTCTGGCTGAATTGAAAGCCAATCCTGCACGCTTTGCCGAACTGGCCAAAGCCAATTCGGCGGATCCGGGTTCTGCCCAAAATGGTGGTGATCTGGGCTTCTTTACCCGTGGCAAAATGGTCAAACCATTCAACGATACCGTTTTCAGCATGAAAAAAGGCGAAATCAGCGATCTGGTCCTGACTGATTTCGGCTATCACATCATTACGGTTTCCGATATCAAGCCTGCGATTGCCAAACCGCTGGCACAGGTGAAGGATCGTGTTTTGCAGGAACTGACACGTGAACAGGCCAACAAGAAGTTCAGTGAAATGTCTGAGACGTTCTCGAATATGGTTTACGAAAAACCGGATAGCTTGAAACCGGTTGCCGATGCCCTGAAATTGACGATTCATCCTTTCCCGAATCTGGCACGTGATCCGTCGATTGCAGCCAAACAGAACCAGATGCTGGCCAATCCGAAGATTTTGCAGGCTGTTTTCTCGGATGACGTCGTAAACGGAAAACATAATACCGAAGCGATCGAGGTGGCTCCACAGGTATTGGTTGCCGCACGTATCGCCAAACATTATCCGGCTACCCTGACACCATTTGACAAGGTCAAACAGGCGATTACGGCTGAAGTCACTAATGAAAAAGCCCAGAAACTGGCTAAAGCGGCCGGTGAAGCCGAACTGGCGAAACTGAAAGAGGGGGGCAATGCAAGCGGTTTCTCGTCTTCCCTCATGGTTTCCCGTCACAAGATCGCGATGGCCAATCGTGCCGAACTGGCGCCGGTCATGAAAGCGGACGTTTCCAAACTGCCGGCTTATGTGGGAGCGGATGTTCCGGGAGTGGGGTATGTGATTTATCGCATCACCAAAGTAGTGACACCGTCCAATCCTGACAAGAACCTGCGTGAAGCGATGAGCAAGCAAATGGCTAATGTGGCATCCCAGCAGGATTTGAATGCCTATTTGAATTATCTGAAAAAAGAAGCCAAGGTTGAAATTCTGGTGAAGAGCCCTACTGAAGAAAAAGGGGAAACAAGCCCGGAAGCAGCCAAATAAGCGATTGACTGACGGATAAAGAAGATGGCACTGATTAGTGACAACCCGTTTCTGAAAGATCTCGGGTTTGAATTGCTCGACATGAAAGACGGGATTGCAGAAGTCGGCATCAATCTGCAGGCGCAACACATGAACAGCTGGCAGGTCATGCATGGCGGTATCATCATGACCCTGCTGGATGCCGCCATGGCGCGTGCTGCACGGTCGCTTGTGCCTGATCTGACGAGTGCGGCAACTGTGGAAATGAAAACCAGTTTCTTTCAGCCTGGCGGCAAGATCAGCCAGCAGATCATTGGACGCGGCAAGGTGCTTCATCGTTCGACGACCATGTATTATTGTGAGGGTGAAATCTGGAATGGTGATGCCCTGATCGCCAAGGCGATGGGAACCTTTAAAATTTTCCGGCGTAATGATATTGCCAAGCGCCTGAAAATGACGTCATCAAAGCATCTGACTCCAGAAGATTGAACATCGTTTGATCCAATAAAAAAGCATGCCTAGAGCATGCTTTTTTATTGGATCAAAGTAAATGATGAATTTGTTGCATATTTTTAAAATTAATGGTAATGTGTAATTGATCAGCTTGGATAAGCTGGTTTATTTGAACTTGGTTAAAGTTCTGGATTGACATTCACAGGATTGTGATAAATTTTTTTAAATGTTACTTACATTTAGCTATTGCCTTTATAGAAATCAAATCCCGCGAAGTCCAGAACTGACATCTTTAATTTTTAGGAGTCAGTTATGAACCCATCAAACATCATTATCCGTTTTAATACCGTAGCAGAACAAAGTTCCGGCCCAGTACTTCGTATTGTCGGTTTTGTCTTTGCTCGAGAACTTATACAGCTTTTTGATTCTGCTGATTTAGAAGCAAATCCACGTTCAGCTAAAACAGGTTCTGTTACAGAAGAAATAATGGACAGTATTGTTGATACCCCTGATATATTTGTATTTAAAACAAAAGGTATTTTATTAGGTGCATCAGATTATGAACGGTTACAAAGACAAAGGTATAGGGTAAATTTTGTAAATACACAAATAGAAGGTATTTTAGACGGTGGACATAATACCTTGGCAATAGGAACGCATATTCTCACGCAGGCATTGGGCTCAAATACAATCACTCGAAAGATACGTAATTGGCCTGATTTTAAAGATGCATGGGAAAAATACCGGGATGAGATCGAGCAGTTAAAGAAACTAAAAAAAGAGGATGATGAATACAATGAAAATGCTTTAGATTTTCTTGTTCCTCTTGAAGTTTTAGTTCCGTCTGATCTTGAGTCAGAAGAATCGACTGAAGCATTCAATAATTCTCTTCTTTCTATATGCTCAGCTCGTAACAATAATGTTCAGTTAACTGCAGAAACAAAAGCCAATAAAAAGGGATTTTATGAAGATTTAAGAGATGCACTTCCTCTAGATATTTCAAAAAGAGTGGAATGGAAAACTAATGATGGTGGTGAAATAAAGGTACGTGATCTTATAGCACTTGCTTGGATACCTCTATCTGTTTTGGAAGAAGATTATATTCCTCGGATTGTTCCTCAGAATATTTATCGTAATAAAGGTGAATGTGTAAAACAATTTGATAGTTTAATGAGTGGAGATGACGTATCTGAAGCAACAATGGGTGAATACACAAGAAAAATTCACAACGAAGCTATTCGGAGTGCGTTAAAACTGGCAGGAGAATTACCGAGGTTATATGACAAAATCTATAAAGATTTTCCGTCTTTTTATAATGAAAATGATGGTAAATTCGGTAAAAGAAGTTTTGTGAAAATGGCCAGTGATATGCGTGTGAAACCTACGGCTTATTTTACGAATATACCGGTTAGTTATCGTTATCCCGATGGCTTAATAATGCCTTTAGTTTATGGGTTGAAAGCTCTCATGAAAGTGAATGAAGCTGGTTTAGTTGTTTGGAGCCAAGATCCATATACTTTTTTGGACAAACATTTGGCAGGTATTGTTCGAAAATATAGAGTAATTCTGGATGCCTTCAGTTGTGATCCACAAAAGGTTGGGAAAAACGAAGGATCTTATGAGTTGGTTCAAGATGCTTTTAAAACAGAAATAATGCTTCAAGAAATGATGGAAGCTTAATTTGTTAGTGTATAAAAGACCCTGATTACCTGATCAGGGTCTTTTATTTATTCCTCCGGATAAGGCATCGGGATACCGTCGTTCAGGTACAGAAACCCCTTGATCAGGCGATAGGTGTACCAGCACCATGCCAGAACCCATACCGCTGCGGCAAATATCATGCCGATGATCGTGAAATAAAATATCCAGCCCACAACCACCCATGCAAAGTACCACCAGAACGAACGGATCTGCCATGTCTGGTGCGTGTAGAGCCAGGTATGAATCGCTCTCGGCCGAACCAGATAATTCAGGATCAATGGTACAAATGAAAATATGCCAAGCGTGAACAGAAAGCAGACGGCATGAAAAATATATAGCCACCATGCTGTCGAGCGCAGGTTGGCAATGTAAGGCGAATTGTAATCGAGTGTAGCGTCGGTCGTCATGATCATCCTTTCGTAAATACATCTAGGAGGTTTGATCAGGATTTTCTCCGGAAGTTTTATGATTGACTGGAATTGTCTGAAATAATTGATGTGGTCTTTTTTTGAATGCCGGATCAATCAGATGAATACCATGAACCCGTTTGATAGCCTGAATCAGGTAAACGCCTCCCAGAAATGGCCACCAGCGGTTTCCTGCTTTTTCCATGAAGGAAAAACGCTTGAGCCAGTGTTGTGTACGACAGGGCGGCCTGTAACATCCAAAATGTCCGCGGTTGATTTCAAAGTTCAAAAGCTTTAACCAGTCTCTGAGGCGGGGCAGGCCGATGAATTCGGCATATGACGGTAAAAAATAGGCTCCGGTCAATTTTCCGATACTCTGGCGAAGTCCCCACAGACTGGCCGGATTGAAGCCACTGATGATGACTTGCCCTTCGGGGATCAGCACACGATCCACTTCTCTTAAAATCATGTGTGGATCTTCAGCAAATTCGAATGCATGCGGCAAGATGATCAGATCGATCGATTCAGAGGCAAACGGCAATCGGTCGATGTCATGGATGAGCGCCAGCTTCACGTCGGTGTCGGTCGGGATTGACGAGAGGGGTTCCGGAAAAAACTGGTTGCTGATCCACCGGTTTTTGATCCGGTTGTCTTTTAAGGCATTGATTTCCGAAAAACCGATCTGAAGAGCATTGAAGCCGAAAATATCAGCCGAAAGTGTCTGGAAAAGATTTTCCTCCCATTCGAGCATGTAGCGTCCAACCGGTGTCATCAGCCAGTCGTGCATAATCTGGATTTTTATCTTGGCCTCAGACGCTTTCATACGTTTGTATATATGTCCGGTATAAAACGGTTTATCAAAATGGTGAAAGAATGAACGGCTTGCCGGATCAGTTGATGAACGGGATTTTTTATTTTACTGGCAGATTGCTCGCAACACTACCTTCAATTTGTAAAAAAATGATCATTCAAATCAGCCATATTACCTGTCGGGTGTGTCCGAAAAACGTCGTTCGGGCATCAAAAACACTGCCCTTTGTGTCAGGTCATGATTCATGGGACTGTTTATGTTTGAATTAAATCATGTTTTGATCCGATGCCGGAGAAGAGTATGACAGAAAATATAACGGTGACGTTGACGCACAAAAATGATTATCGCTTCGAAGTGGATTTCAATGAATCGTTCAAGGGATTTGTTTCGGATATCGAGAAACCCTCTGGAGGAAGTTGTGGGCCCGCACAAACGCATATGCTTCTGGCTGCCGTTGCCAATTGCCTGTCGGTGAGTTTTTTGTACTCCCTGAACCGTTCCGGTATTGATGGGGGAAATATTGTTACGAAGGCCATGCTGGATATCTGCAAAAGGGACGGCGTGTATCGTGTCGGCAAGATAAATGTCGCCATAACGACAGGAAAATCGGAAGAAGAAATGGACGGGCTTGATAATGTATTGTCCGGTTTTGAAAATATCAGTGCAATTTCAAGAAGTGTTCTTGAAGGGGTTCCGATAGAAACACATGTTTTTGACAGAAAAGGAATACGCCTGAAATAAATTTTTGTGTCGGAGCATTTATAAGGTATCCTTTTTACAAGGGCGGGAATTGTTTCGAAAAATTCTTCGTTGCCGTTTCGGTTTCTTGTTTTTGACAGAAAAATAAGGAGATAAAAAGATGCAGATTGGACATATTTGCTCGAACAACGTAGTGACTTGCATTTCGAATACGACAGTGCTGGAAGCCGCGCAGCTGATGCGCCGCAATCATGTCGGTACACTGATTGTGGTTGAGGAAGTCAATGGCATGCTGGTTCCGCAAGGTATCGTAACGGATCGCGATATAGTTGTGGTCGTTCTTGCCGAAGGTCTCGATCCAAAAAGCATCAAGGTCATCGATATCATGAAGGTCGAGCTGATGACTGCCGTTGAAACGGAAGACGTGTTTGAAACGGTGGAAAGAATGCGTTTCAAGGGTGTCCGTCGTATTCCTATCGTCGATAAAATGGGTGGCCTCGTCGGTATCGTCAGTGTGGACGATATCTGGAAATTCCTGTCCAAGGAAATCAATGAACTGGCTGATGTGACGACCCGTCAGCAGACGCGTGAAAAGGTTGCACGTCGTCGATAGTATGGACTGCGATTTGCAAAAGGCTGCCGGAAGGTAGCCTTTTTTATGACCGCCTGTTAAATGAAAACCTTATTTCATTTCAGGAAAAAACAGATCGTCAGGTCGATGTTTTGCAAGAAAGGTTTCCAGTTTTTCTGGCGGAAGGGGAGGGCTGCACAGATATCCCTGTATCTGGTCACAGCCATGTGTCATCAGAAAAGCCAGCTGTTCATGTGTTGCGACTCCTTCGGCAATGACGGGCATGCCAAGCGAATGGGCCAGGGTGATGGTCGATACAATGATGGATTTGATGCCATCGCTTTCGGTCAGGCCCGAGATAAACGAACTGTCTATTTTCAGCAGGTCGATTGGCAGTGTCGAGAGGTAGCGTAACGAGGAATAACCTGTCCCGAAATCGTCGATTGCAATGGTTACGCCAAGGTCACGCATCTCCATGAGGTGAGTTCTGACCTTGTCCATGTCTTCCATGAGGCTGCTTTCTGTAATTTCCAGTTCGTAAAGATGTGGTGAAAGCCCCATTTCAGTGACGATATGCAAAATGGATTGGGTCAGATCCGATGTGTAAAGATCTTTGGATGAAACGTTCAGGGCAACTGGAATCAGGGGAATTTTCCTGCTGTTCCAGTCCACCAGCTGTCGGGTGATGGAAATCAGGGCGAATTCGGTAATTTTTTCGATCAGGCCGATTTCTTCCGCTACCGGAATGAAATTGGCTGCCGAAAGTATTCCCTCAGAAGGATGATCCCATCGCATCAGTGCTTCAAGGCCGACGATTTCACCTGTTTTAAGGGAGAGGCGTGGCTGATAATAGAGAATGAATTCATTTTTATCCAATGCGCGTCTGAGTTCCGATTCGGTCATCAGTCGTTGCATTGGGGTGATAATCATGTCCGGATTGTAAAAGCGCACAATGCTGGAGCGATGTTTTCTGGCCTCGGTCAGGGCAACGCCTGCATATTTGAGGAGTGTGTTTGCGTCCGTACTGTCGCGCGGATAGATGCTGCCTCCAATGCTGACGCCGATTGAAATGTCATGTCCTGACAATTGCAATGGCTCGCAGACCATTTTCAAAAGACGCGAGGCAATAGCGATGATATCGGGAGCCTTCCCGATATTTTCGAGGATGATAACAAACTCATCGCCTCCGAGACGGACGACAGTGTCTCTTTCATCAATACCGTGTATCAATCGTTTTGAAAAGACTTTCAGCAAGGCATCTCCTGCATCGTGTCCCAGGCTTTCATTGATGATCTTGAAACGGTTGATGTTGAAAATCAGGATGCCCAGCATTTTGCCGGACTGTCGGGTCCTTTCGATGGCTCCTTCGAGAAAACTGTCCAGATAATTCCGTGTGGGAAGTGACGTCAGGGGATCGAAGAGGGAAATGTGCTGATCTGGTAGCGGTTTTCCCTCCGGATCAGTCAGGCGCGAAATAATCAGGGCAAAATCGGGGTTGTTGTCTTTGTCGAGTATCAGTTTGACCGTGTTTTCCGTATCCATGTAAAGGCCATTTTTATTCCTGAACTTGATTTCGACCTGAAACTGGCGCTGTGTATGCCACATGTCTTTCCATGTGTGCTGGGAATGAAAATAGGTATTCGGATTAATCAGGTCCTTGATAGTTTTCGGAAACTGGCCCGGTTTGTATCCCAGCA